>JARRKE010000003.1 GCA_037388465.1 Gammaproteobacteria bacterium | reverse complement strand
GTGCCCTGCGCCAGCCATTTTGCGTTGGTCAGCTTGCCCGCCTCTTCGTCGAACACCTCGATGAACAGACCGCCGATGATCTTGCGCTTTTGCTCCGGATCCGCCTCGCCGGCCAGCGCGTTGTAGAAGCGGTCGGCGGCATCGACGCGGATAACCCGCACGCCCATGTGCTGGGCGAAGGTGGCCATGACCTGGTCGCCCTCGTGCAGGCGCAGCAGGCCGGTGTCCACAAACACGCAGGTGAGCTGATCGCCGATGGCGCGATGCAGCAACGCCGCCACCAGGGGCCGAGTCGGTGCTGGCCATGAGCTTGAAGCCCGTCGGCAGGGTGGCGACCCGGTCGCCGTGCGACATCCACACGTCCAGCAGACCGTAGCCTTCCGGCGTGGTGTGGTCCTCGATGTCGGTGAGCAGGCGGGTGTGTCCGCGCGCGCGCACCTGGGCGTAACCGAACTCGCGGTGGTCGGCGTTCTCCACCTCGCCGCCCAGCTGGGCCGCCATGGTCTGCATGCCGTAGCAGATGCCGAGCACCGGCACGCCGAGCTCGAACACCGCCTGCGGGGCGCGCGGCGGCTCGGCATCGATGACCGATTCGGGACCGCCCGACAGGATGATGCCGCGCGGCGCGAAGGCACGGACCTCGTCCTCGCCGACGTCCCAGGGATGGATTTCGCAATACACGCCGACCTCGCGCACGCGGCGCGCGATCAGCTGGGTGTACTGGGAACCGAAATCGAGGATCAGAATCCGGTCGGCGTGGATATTGTTCATGTCCGCGTCGTGTGAGGGGCCGCTGTTGATGCCGGCCGGGTTATTGTGGCCTGACTGACCTTCGCGCGGGGAAACCGCTCACGCGCAAATCAATCAATACGGTAATTGGGGGCTTCCTTGGTGATGCTCACGTCATGCACGTGGCTTTCGCGCACGCCCGAACCGGTAATGCGCACGAACTCCGGCTTGGTGCGCATTTCATCCATGTTGGCGCAACCCACATAGCCCATGCTGGCGCGCAGGCCGCCGAGCAGCTGGTGGATGATGGCCGTGAGGCTGCCCTTGTAAGGTACGCGCCCTTCGATGCCCTCGGGCACCAGCTTGTCGATGGCGTTCTGGCTGTCCTGGAAGTAGCGGTCGGAGGAGCCCTGCGCCATCGCGCCCAGCGAGCCCATGCCGCGATAGGACTTGTAGGAGCGCCCCTGATACAGCTCGACCTCGCCGGGCGCCTCCTCGGTACCCGCGAACAGGCTGCCGAGCATCACGGTATGCGCCCCCATGGCCAGCGCCTTGGAGAGATCGCCGGAATAGCGGATACCACCGTCCGCGATCAGCGGCACGTCGGTACCGCTGAGGCCCTCGCTCACGTTGGCGATGGCGGTAATCTGCGGCACGCCGACGCCGGCGATGATACGCGTGGTGCAGATCGAACCGGGACCGATACCGACCTTGACCGCGTCCGCACCGGCCTCGACCAGTGCACGCGCCGCTTCGGCGGTGGCGATGTTGCCGCCGATGACCTGCATGTCCGGATACTGCTTCTTGACCCAGGCGACGCGATCGAGCACGCCCTGGGAATGGCCATGTGCGGTATCGACCACGATAACGTCGACGCCCGCCTCGACCAGGGCGGCCACGCGCTCCTCGGTGCCGGCGCCGGTGCCGACGGCCGCGCCCACGCGCAGGCGGCCCTGCTCGTCCTTGCAGGCGAGCGGGAATTCGGAAGACTTCTGGATATCCTTGACGGTGATCAGGCCGCGCAGCTTGAAGTCGTCATTGACCACCAGCACCTTCTCGATGCGGTGCTCGTGCATGAGGTGCAGGATTTCGTCCTTGTCGGCGCCTTCGCCAACGGTCACCAGTCGCTCGCGCGGCGTCATGATGGAGGACACCGGCGCGTCATGCTTGGTTTCGAAGCGCAGGTCACGGCTGGTGACAATGCCGGCGAGATTCTCGCCCGACACCACCGGCACGCCGGAGATATTGTGCGCGCGCGTGATGGCCAGCACCTCGCCGATGGTCATCTCCGGCGGTACGGTGATCGGCTCCTTGATCACGCCGCTTTCGAACTTCTTGACCTGGCGCACCTGCAGCGCCTGCTGCTCGGCGCTCATGTTCTTGTGGATGATGCCGATCCCGCCCTCCTGCGCCATCGCAATGGCCAGCCGGGACTCGGTGACGGTGTCCATGGCGGCGGACACCACGGGGATATTCAGGCGGATGCCACGGGTGAGCGGGGCGCCCAATTGAACGTCTCGCGGCAGCACCTTGGAGTGCGCAGGCACCAGCAGGATGTCGTCGAAGGTGAGGGCTTCCTGGATGATGCGCATGGGACGTTCTCGGCCAAAAGGAAAACGGTAAATTATATGCTCCGAACGCCTTTCCGTAAACCGGGATAGACCATGGAAAAACCGGGCCTTTGGCACAGAGCCTCAGACATATTATCATTCGCCACCATATGTGCCCGTAAGGGGCGGCACGACAAATTACTGCCTTGGCAAGAGAACAACAGACCATGCACGTTAACGGCCTGGATACCGATACGCATAAGGCACACAGCCTGCTCAAGCCGCTTCGGCTTTTGCCCTTCCTGTTGCTGACCGGCCTGGCCGGCTGCGCCAGTCTGCAAACCGATTCGACGGCGGCGTCCCAGGGGCCCGAGAAGGCCGTGGCGCAAACCGCCGGCGACAAGACCGACCCCGCGCCGAGCACCGACGCCAAGGCCGGTTCCGATGCGGACGCGAAATCGAACGACGCCGACGCCAAGGCTGATCCCGGCACGAACGCCCAGCAGGCCGACAGCGACAATCCGCCCCCCTTCCCGCAAACCGCCCTCGACGATCAACCCAAGACCATCTGGAGCGCCATCCGCGGTGGCTTCGAATTGCCGGACGTCAGCGACGAGGCGCGCGTGCAGGCTGAGATCCGCTGGTACGCCGACCATCCCGATTACATCGAGCGCGTGACGGAGCGCGCCAAGCCCTTCCTGCACTACATCCTGCAGGAGGTCCAGGAGCGCAAGCTGCCCACCGAGCTGGTGCTGCTGCCCATCGTGGAAAGCGCCTACCGCCCCTATGCCTACTCCCACTCGCGTGCCGCCGGCCTCTGGCAGTTCATTCCCGCCACCGGGCGCCGCTTCGGGCTGGAGATCAACTGGTGGTACGACGGCCGGCGCGACATCCACGCCTCCACCAATGCCGCCCTGGACTACCTGAGCAAGCTCTACAACGATCTCGGACACGACTGGCTGCTGGCCATCGCCGCGTACAACTGCGGGGAAGGCACCGTGCAACGGGCGATCCGCTACAACAAGCGCCACGGCCGGCCCACCGATTTCTGGCACCTGCGGCTGCCCCAGGAAACCCGCCACTACGTGCCCAAGCTGCTGGCGGTCAAGCACATCATTTCCGATCCGACGCCCTACAAGATCGCCCTCACCGACATTCCCGACGAGCCGGTGCTGAAGACCGTCAAGCTGGACTCCCAAATCGACATGGCCATCGCCGCCCGCCTGGCGGACATGGACCTGGACAAGCTCTACCGCCTGAACCCCGGTTACAACCGCTGGGCGACGGCACCCAACGGCCCCTATTACCTGCTGATGCCCAAGCAGAACGCCCAGACCTTCGAGACGAACCTGCAGGATCAGCCGCAGCGCAAGCTCGTGCTCTGGGAACGCCACCGGATCCGCAGCGGGGAATCGCTGATCGCCATCGCACGCCGTTACCGGACCACGGTGCACCAGATCAAGCGCGTCAACCACCTGCATTCGAATTCCATACGCGCCGGGCATTACCTCATCGTGCCCAAGCCCACGGCCGAAATGACGCGCTATGCCATCGCCTCGCCCCGCCTGCACCGCAGCGTGCGCGGCCGGGGTCAGCGCCTGGTGTATACCGTCAAGACCGGCGACAGCTTCTGGGAGATCGCGCGTTACTACAAGGTCTCCGTGCACAACCTGTTGCGCTGGAACGGCATGGCCCCGCACGACACGCTGCACCCCGGCATGCGCCTGGTCGTCTGGAAGCGCGTCTACACCGCCCAGGGGACGCTGGGAGAAGACGTGGCCTCGCGCTGAGCGGGACCGCAGCTTCCGGTTCATGTCCGACGACACCCAGGCCGCCTCACGCCCGGTATTCAGCGTCTCCCAACTCAACGCCGCGGCTCGACAGCTGCTGGAGGACGGCTTTCCGCTGATCTGGGTCGAGGGTGAGATATCCAATCTCAGCCGCCCCGCCTCCGGCCATCTCTACTTCACCCTCAAGGACGAACGCGCCCAGATCCGCTGCGCCCTGTTCCGCAACCGGCGCAGCGGCATCCAGTGTGAACCCCAGAACGGGCGCCAGATCCTGGTACGCGGCGGCATCAGCCTGTACGAGGCGCGCGGCGACTACCAGCTCATCGTCGAATACCTCGAAGAGGCCGGCCACGGCGCCCTGCAGCGCGCCTTCGAGGCACTCAGGACCAAGTTGCAGGCCGAGGGCCTGTTCGATGCGGCCCTGAAACGCCCCCTGCCCGCCTTCCCCCGGCGGGTCGGCGTCATCACCTCGCCCCGCGGCGCCGCGCTGCGTGACATTCTGAGCGTGCTCAAGCGCCGCTTTCCGCTGATCGAGGTCCTGGTATACCCGGTACAGGTGCAAGGGGAGCAGTCCGCGCCGCAGATCGTCGAGGCCCTGCACAGCGCCTCCCGCGACCCACGCTGCGACGTGCTGATCCTGGCGCGCGGCGGAGGGTCGCTGGAGGACCTGTGGAGCTTCAACGACGAGCGGGTGGCCCGCGCCCTGCGGGACAGCGCCATTCCCGTGGTCTGCGGCGTGGGACACGAAACCGATTTCACCATTGCCGACTTCGCGGCCGACGTGCGCGCCCCCACCCCTTCGGCCGCCGCCGAGCTGATCAGTCCCAGCGCCGAGGAGCTGGCCGCCGTGCTGCGCGGCCAGACCAGAGACCTGCAGACGGGCATCGCGACGCTGATCGGGGATCATCGCCAGATGCTGGCGGAGCTGCGGCGGCGTCTGGCACGTCAGGTCGGCCATATCCTGACCCGTGAACGCGAACGCCTGGGATGGCTGCAGACACGCCTGGCAGGCAATCTGATGCAACGCAGCCGGGAGCGCCGGCAACGGCTGCAATGGCTGTCCCAACGCCTGCAGGGACTGCACCCCCGACGGCGCATGCAGCAGGTCACGCAGCGGCTGGATGAACTGGAGGGGCGGCTGCGGCGTGCCGAACTGCGGCTGATCGAACGGCGGCGCGAACGCATGACCGCCCTGGCACGCGCATTGAACGCCATCAGCCCGCTGCAGACGCTGGAACGCGGCTATGCCATCGCCACCGTGGCGAGCGACGGCAGCGTGATCCGCTCCCCCGACCAGGTCGCACCGGGGGACGAGATCCGCGTCCGGGTTGAGGCGGGCATCATCCCCGCCCGCGTCATCTCCACAGACGACACCGACTGAACCGTCGCTGTAACCTGCTTGTAAAATCCTTCCCGGCGGGTATGCTCACTGCAAGCCCTTGATAAATCACGGGGAGGCTGGATGGATAAAGAAACCCTGCTCGATTCGATCCGCAAGGCCCGTACCTCGCATCTCCGCTGGCGCAGCTACGCCCAGGCCCTGGCCTCGGGGCTCGAGGTCAGCGAGGAACAGGCCCCCATCAACCACACGGACTGCAAATTCGGCCAATGGTATTACGGGCCGGCAAAGACGGAGATGGGTGAACTCGAGGCCTACCAGGCAATCGACGATCCCCACGCCCAACTGCACGCAGCCTATCGCCGCTTACACGGCTTCGCATCCGAAGGCCGGCTCGACCAGGCCGAGCAGGTCATGGGCGAGATCAACGATCACTGCAGGATCCTGCTCGAACGCCTCGATATCCTGGAGGCGGCCGTACGCGAAATGTAGGCCGTCCTCAGCAGTCCCCCGCCAGACGGCGGACCAGCGCCACGTCGACCCAGCCGGAATCACCGGCATTGCCGGCCAGCACCTCGAAGGGCTGTTCCGGTTCCCCCATGTCGCTGACCACCAGCATTGCACCGTCGAAGTCCTGCGCCCTCGTATAGTCGTTAATGGTCACGATGGTCGGCACGCCGGCTCCCAGGGATGCCCTGAGCCCGTTTTCCGAATCCTCGAAGGCCACGCAGTCGTCCGGCTCCAGGCCCAGTTCTTCCAGCGCGTGATGAAAAATATCGGCCGCGGGTTTTTTCGCCGGCACGATGTCCCCGGCGGCGATCACGTCGAACCAGCCGATGGACTCGGCCCCCAGGGTCGCCTCGAGCAGATAGGTAACGTTCTCGGGCGTGGTGGTGGTGGCGATACCCAGCTGCAGCCCCGCACCGCGCGCCTCGTCGAGCAGACGCGCCACGCCGGGGCGCAGCGGAATGGCACCTGCCTTGAGCATTTCCAGGTAATGGGCCGTCTTGCTGCGGTGCAGGTTGACGATCAGCTCGTCGAGATCACCCGAATAATCAAAATGATCAATAAAATCAGTAAGGTAATAGCGAATACGCTCCTTACCGCCGGTGACCTTGAGCAATTTGCCGTACAATTCCGGCGTCCAGTCCCAGGCCAGGCCGGCATCGGCGAAGGCCTGGTTGAAAGCAACCCGGTGGCCGTCACGCTCGGTATCGGCCAGGGTTCCGTCAACATCGAACAACAGGGCTTTGAGTTTCGTCATGTCTCATTCAGCAGGCAAAATCGAGCCGGGCAGGCTAGCATGCCGCCTTCTGCCGGGCCAGTTGACGATTCTGCTTGCAGTACCCCCCGAGATTTGCTACTAAAGCCGCCTTTTACCGTAAGGAGACGTCTCAATGGCCACCCCCAAGACTCCTGCCAAGAAGCCGGAGGCCATGTCCTTCACCGACTTCAAGCCGTACAAGCTCAAGAAGGGAGAACCCTACATGAGCGACGGGATGAAGGCGCATTTCCGCCACATTTTGGAATCGTGGAAAAAGGAGCTCATGGAAGAGGTGGACAAAACGGTCGACCACATGAAGGAAGAGGCCGCCAACTTCGCGGACCCGGCCGACCGGGCCACGCAGGAAGAAGAATTCTCCCTGGAACTGCGGGCGCGCGACCGTGAACGCAAGCTGATCAAGAAGATCAGCCAGTCGCTGGACGACCTGGATGCGGGCGATTACGGCTACTGCGAGGCCTGCGGCGTCGAGATCGGCGTTCGCCGCCTCGAGGCCCGTCCCACCGCCACCCTCTGCATCGACTGCAAGACCCTGCAGGAGATCAAGGAAAAGCAGATGGCCTGAGGGATCCCCCTCGGGCCGCGCTCCGCATGGCCGGCCAATCCATCGCCACCCAGGACTACGTCGGCCGCTTCGCGCCCTCCCCCACCGGCCCGCTGCATCTCGGCTCCCTGATCGCGGCCCTGGCCAGCTACCTGCAGGCCCGCAGCCGGGACGGCCAGTGGCTGGTCCGTATCGAAGACCTGGATCCGCCCCGGGAAATCCCCGGGGCGGATGTCCAGATCCTGAAGACCCTGGAACGCTACGGCTTCGAATGGGACGGTGAAGTCCTGTACCAAAGCCGGCGTCAATCCTGTTACGACGAGGCCCTGCAGACGCTGCTTCGCGACGAGCGGCTCTACGCCTGCAGCTGTACCCGCAAGGAAATCGCCGCCATCGCAAGGCAGGGCGAGGAAGGCCCCGTTTATCCGGGGACCTGCCGCGGCAAACCGCCCTCGGGACGCAAGGCGCGCGCCCTGCGCCTTTTTACCGACGACCGGCTGATCACCTTCGCGGACACCGTATACGGTGCGGTCACGCAGCGGGTCGAAACCGAGGTCGGGGACTTCGTCGTCCAGCGGGCGGACGGTCTGACGGCCTATCAGCTTGCGGTCGTCGTGGATGACGCCCTGCAGGGCGTAACCGAGGTCGTACGCGGCGCGGACCTGCTGTTCTCCACCCCGCGCCAGATCCTGCTCCAGCAGTTGCTGGACTATCCCACCCCGGACTACCTGCATGTACCGCTGGCGCGGAACGCCGCCGGCGAGAAGCTCAGCAAGCAGACGGGCGCCACCGCGCTGGACCCTTCCAGACCCGGGCCGGCGCTGATGGCGGCGTTGACCTTTCTGGGGCAGCACCCGCCCCCGGGACTGGGTGAGGAGTCGCTGGAGACGATCTGGGAATGGGCTATCGCCCACTGGAAGGTGGCGGCCATACCCCGCTCGGAAACGGCTCAGACCCGCTGAGTGGCCGCCAGCAGTTTGCAGATCCGTTCGGCCAGGTCGGCGGGAAACTGGGACCAGTCGAACTTCCAACGCCAGTTGCTGCCGTTATTGGTGCCCGGCGTATTGAGCCGGTGTGTGCCATCCAGCGCCAGAAAGTCCTGCAGCGGCACGACGGCCAGGCAGGCGGGCGACTGCATGCTCACCTCGATCAACGCCCAGGGCATGTCCTCTGCCCGGCAATGCAGGGTTTGCAGGACGTTCTGACGCGTGCCCTCGCCCAGCGACTGGAACCAGCCGAGCGTCGTATCGTTGTCGTGCGTGCCGGTATACACCACGCTGTTCGGCGTGTGATGCGCCGGCAGATAGGGATTGTCGGGCGAGCCGTCGAAGGCGAATTGCAGAATCTTCATGCCCGGCAGATGAAACGCATCCCGCAGGGCCTCCACCTCGGGCGTGATGATGCCGAGATCCTCGGCGACCACCGGCAGGCGGCCGAAGACCTTTTCGAATTCCTCGAAGAGTTCCTTGCCGGGCGCCTTGACCCAGTGACCGCCCATGGCGGTCTCCTCCTCGGCCGGGATCGACCAGAAGGCCTCGAAGCCGCGGAAATGGTCGACACGGATGAAGTCGTACAGCTCGAGCATCTTGCCCATGCGCCGCTTCCACCAGGCGAAATCGTCCTTGCGCATCGCCTCCCAGTCGAAGATCGGATTCCCCCAGCGCTGCCCGGTGGCGGAAAAATAATCCGGCGGCACGCCGGCCACGTGTCGCGCATGGCCATGCTCATCCAGGTCGAAGACCTCGGGCACCGTCCAGACGGCGGCGCTGTCGTGGGACACGAAAATGGGCATGTCGCCGAACAGCAGAATGCCCCGCGCATTGGCCTCCGCCTTCAGGGCATGCCATTGCGAAGAGAACAAAAACTGCTCGAAGCGAAGCTGCTCCATAACCTCGCTCAGCCGCTTGCGCGCCTGCTTCAGCGCCCGCGGCTCACGTTCGCGCAATTCGGGCAGCCATTCCCACCAGGGGCGATTGCCCTGCTCCTGGCGCAGGGCCATGAACAGGACGTAGTCGTCCAGCCATTCGGCGTTGGCGTCGAGAAACGCCCGATAGGCGGCCCGATGCGCCTCATCGGCGTTGGCGATGAATCCGGCGCGTGCGGCGTGCAGCGCATGGATGTGATCCGGGTATTCGTCATCGTTCAACCATCCCTGTTCACGCAGGATATCCAGATCGATGAAGCCCGGATCGCCGGCCATCGCCGATAAGGCCAGATAGGGGGAACCATCCTCATGGGTGGGCCCCATGGGCAGGACCTGCCAGACCCGGAGCCCCGCATGGTCGAGAAAGTCCAGAAACCGGTAGGCATCCTTGCCCAGCGTGCCGCTTGGCAAAGAGGTGGGATGCAGGAGGATGCCGGCACGGCGGCGATCGAGAGGGAACTCACAACCGGTGGGTTTCGCCGTTTGCGGCATGCCGTGCTTGCTGCTTGGGGTTTCGGTAGTCGTCTGTACGTGTGACCGGCTCACCGACAAAAACTCCTCAATTGGGCTGCTGCCCGTGGCGCATCGTTCCCCCCGCAGCCGGTTCGCCGCCACCATGCGTAAACCGGTGTTGCAGGTAATCCGGCGCAGGTTCGCCGAGCATCTCATAAAGCAGGGTCAGATGGCGACGATAAAGTGACTCGAAATCGCTTACCGAACCCGAAGGGTTGTAGTCGCCGAACCACCAGCACCAGTCGGAGCCCTCGCAGATCGCGAGCTGATCCTCGGCCGCATGCAGCGCCTCTCCCGTCAGGCGGCCTTCCGCGACCGCGCGATCGAAGGCCTGCTTGGCCTCGCCCAGCATCTCCCAGCCACGGTTCTTGTCGGGTTCGCCGATCCAGGTGGAGAAGGAGCCATAGACCCAGCTGCCGGCCACCATCCGCGGCAACGGCAGGCAGGCCGCATCCTCAAGGACCCGGCTGTACGTCGTCAGTTCCAGCAGGGGGTTGGCGGCAAGCGCCGGATACAGGGCCGACAGGAAGTAATAGCCGTTGTTGGGGTAATACTCCCAGGCATTCTCGCCGTCTAGGACAATCGACACCACACCCCGCCCGTTGGTGCGTTTGGCGATGTTTTCTAGGTGATGAACGAGATTTGCGACGGCATGGTCGGCATGCCAGTCGCGGTATTCGAACCCGATGGCGTCCGACAGTCCGTCGTCGCGGAAAAAGCAGGCGACGCCCTCATTGTCCATCTGGTAGCAGCGGTACAGCCAGGACTTGTCGGCGACATCCGCCTTGAGGCCGGAACGGCGCAGGCTGTTGGACAGCACGGTTTCGCCGCTCGCCGTCCAGTTGAATCCCTGTTCGCCGAGCAGCTTCAGGGTCGATGCGCTGACGCTGCCCTCGGAGGGCCAGCAACCGCGGGGACGGATGCCGAAGTGGCGCTCGAAGACCTCGATGCCGCGCTGCAGATGCCAGCGCACCCTGTCCTCGCCCCCCGGATAACGCTCCAGATCGGGCAGCGGTGCTTCCGGCATCGCCTCCAGGGTCGAGCCGATATCGAGCAGCAAGGGCATGATGGGATGCGCATACGGCGTCATCGACAACTCGACACGCCCCAGTTCCGCCAGCACCCGGTAGCGCGGGATCAACCCGCTGAGCAGTTCACTCATCACCCCCAACAGGCTGCGCCGGTCCTCCAGCGTATAGCCGCCCTGCTTTTCGAGCAGGCGCCGGACACGCATGTCGTTACGGCGCACGGTCTCGCCTATCCAGGCCAGGTGATACCAGACCAGCAGGTCACCCAGGACGGCGTCGTTCAGATACTCGCAGGCCGCCGGGTGCTCGCGCACCCAGGCGATCAGGTCGGCAAGCAGCCGGTAACGCGGGAAGGGATCGATCAGGCGATGCCGGTTGGCCTTCAGGCAGGTCTCCGCCAGTTCGAAGCGCGCCTTCGGGTCGGTGGGAAGCTGCTCGGCGACCAGCGCGGACAAAAGCGGGTCGCGCAACGGGCTGCCATGCTCCAGATGATCACGGACCTGATGCGCATAGTCGTCGATCTGCTCCAGCAGGATCGGCGCGAAGTTGACTACGGCCCGCGCCTCGGGATCCGCTTCGAGATGCGCCGCCATATCGACGTAATCCTTGGTGGCATGCAGGTAGGTCCACGGCAGCGCGTACTCATCCTGCAGCCGGTACTGTGGCTGGTGCATGTGCCAGCACAGCACCACCTTGAGACGTTGTTCAACGGACATGATGGCGACTGACTCCAAGCATTTCCGGCGTGACCAGCACGACCCCGCCCGGTGAGACATAGAACCGCTTGGCGTCCTCCTCCGGGTCTTCACCGATCACGGTGCCGGGCGGGATGACGCAGCCCTTGTCGAGCACTGCCTTGCGGATACGCGCCTTTTCGCCAATCTCCACGTTGGGCAGCACCACCGAGTCCTCCAGCATCGCGTGGGCATGGACCCTGACGTTGGAAAACAGCAGCGAATGCCGCACCAGCGCGCCCGAGATGATGCAGCCCCCTGAGACCATGGAATCCACCGCCATGCCGCGCCGGTCGTCGTCGTCGAATATGAACTTGGCCGGCGGCAACTGCTCCTGATAGGTCCAGATCGGCCACACCTCGTCGTAGAGGTTGAGTTCGGGCGTGATCCCGATCAGCTCGAGGTTGGCCTTCCAGTAGGAATCGATCGTACCCACATCGCGCCAGTAGGCCTGCGCACCCGTCTCGCGTTCACGGTAGGGATAGGCCACGACCTTGTAGCTGTCGATGACCGAAGGAATGATGTCCTTGCCGAAATCGTGGCTCGAGCCCGGCTGGTCCGCGTCCTTGATCAGCTGCTCGTACAGAAAATCCCGATTGAAGACGTAAATGCCCATGCTGGCCAGGGCGAGGTCGCTGCGGCCGGGAATGGGCTTGGGGTCGTCGGGCTTTTCCTGAAATTCACGCACCTGGCCCGACTCGTCCGCGCGCATGACGCCGAACGACTTGGCTTCCTCCAGGCTTACCTCCAGGCAGGCCACTGTCATATCGGCGTCACTGTCGACGTGAAAGGCGATCATTTCGCCGTAGTCCATCTTGTAGATATGATCGCCGGCCAGCACCAGCACGTATTCCGGGCGGTGTAGACGGATGATGTCCAGGTTCTGGTACACCGCGTCGGCTGTACCCATGTACCAGGAGGTCTCGATGCGCTGCTGCGCGGGCAGGATCTCGACGAACTCGCCGAATTCGCCGCGCAGGAATCCCCAACCGCGCTGGATATGCTGGATCAGCGAATGCGCCTTGTACTGGGTGAGAATGCCAATCTGGCGAATCCCGGAGTTGATGCAGTTGGAAAGCGGGAAATCGATGATGCGGAACTTGCCACCGAAGGGCACGGCCGGTTTGGCCCGCCACATGGTCAGTTGCTTGAGTCGGGAACCGCGTCCGCCAGCCAGAATCAGCGCCAGGGTTTCACGAGTGAGGCGGCTGACGAAACGTTGTGTCTGATCCTGCATACGTGAACCCCCGGAAAAGTTGGTGGTGACCTTCCGCTTGCCGTTATGATAACTGAACGCGTGCGTCGCGCGACCCCCAATCCTTTCATACAATGACCCTTTCTATCCTTTTGGTTCCCAGGACAACGGCATGCCCCTGCAAAACGAGCTGGACGACCGCCTGACCCCCATTATCGAAGCGCGTCATCACGATCCCTTCAACGTGCTGGGCAAGCATGTCGAGGGCGGCCGGACCGTGATCCGGGCCTACCTGCCCTACGTCCAGTCGGTAAGCCTGGCGGAACCAGACGCAGCGCTGGAGCGGGTGCCGGGCAGCGATTTTTTCGAATGGCACGGGTCGGAAGACGCCGTTCCGACGCCCTATCGCCTGCAGTGGACGGACGACCACGGCACCCGGCACGAGGCGGTGGACCCCTACTGCCTTCCCCCGCAGCTCAGCGACTTCGATCTGCACCTGTTCGGGGAAGGCAAGCACCAGCACGCCTATCGCTTCCTGGGCGCGCACCTGCACAGCTTCGAGGGCATCGACGGGGTGCTGTTTTCGGTCTGGGCACCAAATGCGGAACGCGTCAGCGTGATCGGCGATTTCAACCGCTGGGACGGCCGGCGCCATCCCATGCGTGCCCGCGGCGGCAGCGGCGTGTGGGAACTGTTCATCCCCGGTCTGTCCGTCGGCGCCCTGTACAAGTTCGAGATCCGCAATCGCTACACGGGCGACGTGCTGGTCAAGACCGACCCCTATGCCCAACGCTTCGAACTGCGTCCGCAGACCGCCTGCATCGTGGCCGAGGACAACGGTTACGAATGGCGCGACGCCGACTGGATCGAGGGACGTATCCGCAATGACTGGCTGCATGCGCCGATGTCCATCTACGAGGTGCACCTGGGCTCCTGGCAGCGTGACGAATACGGCAATTTCCTGGACTATCGCGAGCTGGCCCACCGGCTGGTCGATTACGTGAAGGATATGGGGTTCACCCATATCGAACTGCTGCCGGTGACCGAACATCCCCTGGACGCCTCCTGGGGATACCAGACCACGGGCTACTACGCCCCCACCAGCCGTTACGGCGCCCCGGACGACTTCCGCTACTTCGTCGACCACTGCCATCGCAACGGCATCGGCGTGCTGCTCGACTGGGCGCCGGGGCACTTCCCCAAGGACGCCTTCGCCCTCGCCCGCTACGACGGCACGGCCCTTTACGAGCACGAGGACCCGCGCCGCGGCGAGCACCGCGACTGGGGCACGCTGATCTTCAATTACGGCCGCAACGAGGTGCGCAATTTCCTGATCTCCAGCGCCATGTACTGGGTGGAGGAATTCCATATCGACGGCCTGCGCGTGGATGCTGTGGCCTCCATGCTCTACCTCGACTACTCGCGCGAGGCGGGCGACTGGCTGCCCAACAAGTTCGGCGGACGCGAGAACCTGGAGGCCATCGATTTCCTGCGCGAACTCAACGGTTCGGTGCAGGGCCGCCACATCGGGGTGCAGATCGTGGCCGAGGAATCCACCGCCTGGCCGCAGGTGACGCGCCCGCCGGCGCTGGGCGGACTGGGCTTCTCATCCAAGTGGAACATGGGGTGGATGCACGACACCCTGGAATACTTCAAGATGGACCCGATCTACCGCCATTACCATCACGACGAGCTCACCTTCGGGCTGCTGTACGCCTTTACCGAAAATTTCGTGCTGCCCTTCTCCCACGACGAGGTGGTGCACGGCAAACGCTCGCTGCTGTACCGCATGCCCGGCGACGAATGGCAGCGTTTCGCCAACCTGCGCCTGCTGTACACCTATCAGTTCACCTATCCCGGCAAGAAACTGCTGTTCATGGGCTGCGAATTCGGCCAGGGCAGCGAGTGGAGCGCCGAACACAACCTGGACTGGTACGTGCTCCAGTATCCCTTCCATCAGGGCGTGCAGACCTGCGTGCGCGACCTGAACCATGTCTACCGCGAACATGCGGCGCTTTATCATTACGACTTCGAATGGCAGGGCTTCGAATGGATCGACTGCCACGATGCGTCGCAGTCCATCCTGAGCTATCTGCGCCGCAACGGCGACGAGCTCATCATCGTGATCCTGAATTTCACCCCCGTACCGCGCCACAACTACCGGGTCGGCGTCCCCCAGGCCGGAATCTATGAGGAAATCTTCAATTCGGATTCCGAATTCTACGGCGGGAGCAACGTCGGCAACGCGGGCGCGCTGCACAGCGAAGACATCAGCTGGATGGGGCGCCCCTGTTCCCTGAATCTGCACCTGCCGCCCCTCGGCGCCATCGTGCTGCGCCCCCAGCGCGGCTGACGCCCTAAAAAAATTCCCGCTTCAAACCGTCCTCGCGCGCCTTTTTGGTGCGCGAGGACTCAAGTTTTGTCCCTTTCGGCCGCTAATCAGCTTACAATTGTATATTTTTTGACCTATCGACCGGTGCATAGGCCCCAATCGACGTTACACCATGACCACTGACCGGGATTACCCAACCGCCCCCAGGGAGGGGGACGCCGCGGCGCACACCATTGCCGATGCCGGCCCTGCAACGCCCGCCATGGCAACCACGGCCGATCTGCTACGCATGCCCATTCTGGTCCTGGAGCAGACCGAACAGGCCGGTGCGCCGGTCACCCCGCTGCTGCACGACATCGGCTTTCTGAACGTGGAGTACTGCGATTCCCTGCACGATGCGCTGGTCGTTCTGGACAGGCTCAACTTTGATCTGATCATCTGCAATCTGGGTGAAACCGCCTCTTACCGGCAGCAGCTGCTGCACAACCTGCGCACGGACCATCGCTGGAAGAACATCCCGGTCATGATCGTGGCCGATCAGGACGAAGAGGATTTCGACACCCTCACCGAGGCGCGTGCCTCCGGCACGGCGGATGTCCTGTTTCATCCGCTGCGACGCGCCGAGCTCATGTCGCGGGTCTTCCTGGCGCTGAATCTCAAACATGAACACGACCTCGCCGATCAGCGCGAGATGCAGCTCGAAAACCAGATCCGCGAACTCAACAGCATGGAACGCCAACTCGGCTATCTGGTCTGGCACGACGAGCTGACCGGCCTGTTCAACCGTCGCCGCCTGGACGAGGAGATCGAAGCCGCCATACGCGCCGCCAATCAGCATCAGCATACCGCCGCCCTGATCAGCATCGATATCGACCAGTTCCGGCTCATCAACATGGCCGAGGGCTATCAGGCCGGCGACCGGCTGCTGATCGAGATCAGCCACGAGATCCGCAAACTCTGCCAGCCCACCGACACGGTTTGCCGCATCGGTGCGGACGAATTCGCGGTATTGCGCCACGATGCCGACATACAAATCGGCCAGCTCCTGGCGCAGGAAATCCGCGAGGTCATCGAACGCCACCAGATCGAATTCGGCGAGCTCCCTTACCAGTGCACGGCCAGCCTGGGCCTGACCATGATCGAGGCGGGCGAATCCGAACGCCCCGAGGACATCCTCAATCGCGCCAACCAGGCCTTTCGCACCGCCAAACGGCAGGGGCGCAACGCGGTCTATCTCTATAACCCCCTCAACAGCGAAATCGACTCCCTGCGCAAGCAGGCCTACTGGGCCAACCGCATTCGCCTGGCGCTGACGGAAAACCGTTTTCGCCTGATGTTCCAGCCCATCGTCCCGCTGCAGGGCGAGCCGGGGCAACGCTACGAGGTGCTGGTACGCATGCTCGACGGCAGCGGCCAACTGCATTCCCCGGCCGAATTCATCAAGGCCGCCGAGGCCGCCGGGATGATCCACAGCATCGACAAATGGGTGAGCGGCAAGGCCATCGATATCCTGAGCGAAATGGACCCGGCGGTGCGCTTTTGCGTCAACCTCTCCGGACATGCACCGGAAGACCCCTCCCTGCTCAGCCACATCGAGGGCCGGATTCAGCGCAGCGGGATCGACCCCGCCCGCCTGACCTTCGAGATCACCGAGACCGCGCCGAGCAGCGATTTTCAGCAAACGGTCACCATGGTCAAACGGCTCAAGGCGCTGGGCTGCGGCTTTGCGCTGGACGATTTCGGCTCCGGCTACAACACCTTCTGCTATCTGCGCGAGCTGCCCTTCAACGAGGTCAAGATCGACGGCTCCTTCATCCGCCATCTGACCGACAAGCCGGTGGACCAGTCCCTGGTACGCGCCATGGTCGATGCCGCCCGCGCCCTGGATCTCAAAACCATCGCCGAGATGGTCGAGGACGAAGACGCCCTGAGCCTGCTCAAACAGCTGGGCGTGGACTACGCGCAGGGCTATGCGGTGGGCAAGCCCAGCCTGTCCCTGCCGGGCGTTTCGCTGGACCGGTTTTATTGACTCGTGACAGACTGCGCGTCTCGGGATAGAATGCGCGGTCTCGAATGGGGCGGTAGCTCAGCTGGGAGAGCGTCGCGTTCGCAATGCGAAGGTCGGGAGTTCGATCCTCCTCCGCTCCACCAAATTTCCTGGTATTTTCAGCACCCGAAATAAGCCGGCTCGATGCCGGCTTATTTTTTGCCCACGCCCCGTCGCCACAAAAAAAGGCCTGATCCCGGGCGGGATCAGGCCCTCGAGCTTACAACCGTTTCAAGCCAAACGGCTTACATACCGTAACCGTCGTGGTCGCCGTACCACGACAGCCGCTGAGGCTGACCGGTGGTCGGATCCAGCAGCAGACGACGGTCATGGCCGTGACGATGTGCGAAGTCGAACATGCCCATCAGCGAGCCGGCCTTCTGGTCGAAGGACTGATCGATACGGCCCAGGCCCCAGTTGTCCTCGATGAAACGCAGAATGGACGACTGGTCGGTCACGCTGTGATCGACGTAGTTCTGCTTCGCCCAGGGCGAGATCACCAGCAGCGGCAGGCGCGGACCGTAACCGCAGCGATCCTGATGCGCACCGGCGGCAGCGGTACCGCAGCTGCTGTCAGTCAGGGCATCGTTGGCCGGATCACTGGACTGATTCACGATCGGACCCATCACGTGGTCGTACCAGCCGTCGGAGTCGTCATAGGCGATGATGACGGCGGTGCTCTTCCAGTCCTTGGACTTCTGCAGGCGGTTGATGGTCTGCACCAGGAAGGTCTGCTCGTCCAGCGGATCGGAATAACCCGCATGTCCGTCCTGATACCCGGAGGCCTTCAGGAAGCTGACCGCCGGCAGGTTGCCCGCGTCCACCGCGGCCCAGAAGTCCTTCAGGTCGTACTGATGGTTCGCCTGATCCTGACGCCCGATCATGGCCACCGAGCTCGGCGGCAGGTGATGGGGATTCGAGGTGGACTTGTAGTACTGGAAGGGCTCGTGGTGCGGGATGTAGTCGGTCACCGTGGCGCCGCCGATGTTGGTATGGGTCGCACCGCACACCGCCTTGCCGTTGGCGTCCCGGCTGGTGGGACGGAAACCGCCTTCGAACCAGCCCCAGGTGATGCCCTTGGCGTTGAGCAGATTGCCGACGTTCTTGTCGCTGTCGATCATGGACACGGTCGGGTACTTGCTGCTCGAGCAGTCGTCATAGGTGGGATTGGGATCGTTGATCACCGTGCCGACGCCGTTCGCGTCCGGGCTCACCACACCGTAGGTGTCGGTGGCCGGCTCGGTCGAGATCGCACCCCAGGTCTGGCCGGACACCAGGTTCAGCGCGCCGGGCGTGGAAGGACCGAAGGTGGTGTCGAACGAGTTGTCGCTCATGGCGAAGTGCTGGGCGTAGTTCCACAACGCCGTCACCGTATTGCCGTCGTAGTAGTCCATCACCAGGCCGGGCTTGCTGATCTCCGGTGAGCTGCAGGATTCACGATTGGTGTATTCCACGAACTTGTCCATCAGGCCGCCGTCGAACGCACGCTGCTCGTCGCCGTAGTGATGGTCCTGGTCGCAGGTCAGAGCCTCGTCACGTCCCAGACGCTCCGGATTGGCGCTGTTGGGGTTGTGATTCAGCAGGGTCGCGTTGAGGCCGTTGACCTCGGGCGTTCCCTTGCGGGCCACGAAACGCGGCGCGCCGGCCGGGTTTTTCGCGTGGGGATAGGTGGCGAAGTAATGATCGAAAGAAACGTTTTCCTGGAAAATGACAACCACATGCTTGATGGGCGTATTCGTTTGCATATCCGCGCTGCTGGCCCAGGCAGCAGGGGCCAGCACGGTGCCGCATACAGTGGCAATACACAGCGCGTTACGAACAGCACTCAGGGGTTTTTTCAACTCCATGTTGATCCTCCTCGAGGACGTGTAGATGGAGTCGAGAACCCTATTCCTGCCCCGTGACCTGCATATGAGGCTGGTTTGAATATTTGCTGAACTTTTGGTTAAAGCCCTAACCGCCGCACGGGTAATCCATCATTATTGTGCGCTTCGCAGCCGGAGCCGACGGTCTCGCTGCATCGTTGCGGCACCAGACTTTTCCCACCTGGACTGCCTAGAAGGCGCCCCTCACCCGCTCGTCCCGATGGAACTCAGCTCGAGTACAGTTCGTCGGGATCGATCAGGGGCTCGCTGATGATCTCAACCTGTCCGTCGCGGACCGCATGATAAAAACAGCTGCGCCGCCCCGTGTGACAGGCCGGTCCGGTCTGGTCGACCAGCAGCAGCAGCGTGTCGGCATCGCAATCCACACGCAGTTCCACCAGGCGCTGAACCTGGCCGGACGTTTCACCTTTGCGCCACAGCCGTCCGCGCGAACGCGACCAGTAACATACCCGGCCCGTGTCGAGCGTTTCGTCCAGCGACTCGCGATTCATCCAGGCCATCATGAGCACCTCGCCGGTATCGTGCTGCTGCGCGATGGCGGGAATCAGGCCCTGGTCATCGAACTTGATCCGCTCCCGGAATGCCTCCCAAGCGACCGTCCCGGCTTGATTTGATTGCTCGCTCATTTACCCTGGTCCTGCGCGGAAATGCCGCAATGCGATGTGTGTATAATTCCCGCATCCAATGCCCCGGTGGCACAGCTGGATAGCGCGTCCCCCTCCTAAGGGGAAGGTCACAGGTTCGAATCCTGTCCGGGGCACCATTTCCTTCCGGCGTATCGCAGCTGATGCAAACCGGTTCGGGAAGGGCATGCACCCTACCCGCCCGACAGTCTCAGTTCAACTGAACCACTGCTCGACCACCCGCCGATCCGGCACGCCGCCCGCATGCACCACCTTGTCGTCGATGACGACACCCGGCGTCGACATGACGCCGTAACGCATGATGTCCGCGACGTCCTCGACCTTTTCGACCTCGATCTCGGTCCCGGCGGCCCTGGCCACCTCCTCGATCAATTTGGCCGTGGCCTTGCAGTTCGCACAACCGCTGCCCAATACCTTAACGTGTTTCATCGTTCGTCCTCTTAACTCATTCAACCTGTCGCAAATTGGAGATTGCCGCCGGCTCAGGTCAGGGCGTTGAACCCCCAGCCAACGAACATGAACGAGACCGCCAGCACCGCCGCGTACAACGCCAGCGCGGGCCATCGGATCACCTTGCGCAGGATCAGCATTTCGGGCAGCGACAAGGCCGCCACGCTCATCATCAGCGCCAGCGTGGTGCCTACAGCAACCCCCTTGCCCAGTAATGCCTGGGCGACGGGAATCACGCCGGTCGCGTTGGAGTACAACGGCACCCCGACGAGCACCGCCATGGGGACCGCCAGCCAGTTGTGCCCGCCCAGATGACGGACCACCCATTCGGCCGGCACGTAACCGTGAAACAGGGCCCCCAGGGCAATCCCGGCCAGCACCCACTTCCAGATACGCCCGACGATCTCCCTGACTTCATGCCAGGCGTAGCGGTGGCGACCCAACAGGCTGGTGTCGGGCGCGGTACGCTCCACCTGCCCCATCTGGATGTTCCAGACATAGTCTTCGACCCAGCGCTCGGGCCTGAACCGCGCCATCAGGATGCCGCCGAACCAGGCCACCACCAGCCCCGCCAGAACATAAAGGGCGGCAAGCTTCCAACCCAGTATGCCGACCAGGAGCACCGCCGCCACTTCGTTGATCATCGGGCTGGCGATCAGAAACGAGAAGGTCACACCCAGCGGTATGCCGGCCTCCACGAATCCGATGAACAACGGCACCGACGAACACGAACAAAACGGCGTAAAGGCGCCCAGGCCGACGGCGAACGCCCGTGCCAGCCAGGTGGGCCGGCCGCGTACGTAATCCCTGACCCGTTCTGGAGACAGCATGGCGCGCAGCAGCCCCATCACGTAGATCACGGCGAACAGCAAAAAGAATATTTTCGCCGTGTCCTGGACGAAGAAATGCAGCGCCGCCCCCAGGTGGGTATCGGGATCCAGACCGGCCCAGCGGTAAATCAACAGGTTTGCCAGCGCCTCGAACATCGCGATCTTTTATCCCGCTGCGGAACTTAACCGCAGCAACCGCCAAGGTCAGGCGTGCAGCACGCGGAACCTTCCTCGGCATTACTGGGCTGTTCGCCGAATACCGGCGCCTCGCCCAGACTGTGGAACGACTCCCAGGCGATTCCCTGGGGATCGACCGTCCAGTACTTGTCCGATTGGGCGTAGCAGCAGGTCGTACCTTTCTGGGTCAGCCCCTTGATGCCGGCGGCCTCGAGGCGCGACTGCATCGCGCTCAGTTCGGCGTCGTTCTCTGCCTGCAAACCGACATGGTCCAGCCCCGGCTTGCTGCCGCGGGTGGAAATGGCGAAATTGAGCCGCGGGTCCTCCAGGGCCCATTTGGCGTAGTCATCCTTGAGCACGCTCGGCTCGCAACCGAAAACCGCCGAATAGAAGGTGACGTTCTGCTGCAGGTCTTCGACCGCAATGTGAATATGAAACTTGCTCATCGGGTTTCTCCTTTGGGGAATAGTTCTGAAAACACGTACTCAGGCACAGCAACTCGAGCGTGGCCGATCGACCATGGCATGAAGCGTGGTGCGATCCGACCGGTAGGGCTCCTGTTCCGCCAACCCCGCCCCGGTTTTTTGCAGGACCTCCGCTATCCAACCGGGCAGTTGCGGCGCGATGTGGTAGAACACCCACAGCCCCTCGCGCCTGACCTGAACCAGACCGGCCTCGCGCAACACGGCAAGAT
Source organism: Gammaproteobacteria bacterium (assembly GCA_037388465.1). Lineage (NCBI taxonomy): Bacteria > Pseudomonadati > Pseudomonadota > Gammaproteobacteria > Gammaproteobacteria bacterium. The sequence goes on along the minus strand of JARRKE010000003.1, from coordinate 45,363 downwards.
GCTTGGACAGCTTCGGCTGCGCGATTCCGCCCAATGCATAAATCAGCTCGCAAACGCACAGCTCCCCTTCCTGCTGCAGGAGCACCAGGGAACGCAGCCGCGTCATATCGGCAAGCGCCTTGAACAATACGGAGGGATCGACCATGCGCAGAATATACGCCTTCAGTTATATAACCGCAAGCGTATATTTCAGGATGAGAATATTAGAACTGTATAAACAAAGTCCACTTGCAGTTTGTGACTATTTGGATTTACATACCCGAAATCGCCACCGAGGAAGCAGTCCCTGTGAACCTGGATATTGTCGTCTTTGCCGCCGCCCTGGTCCTGAGCGCGCTGACCATCCTGATCATTTCCCGCGTCGACAACGGACGCGCGCCCTTCTATCACCGCATGCTGGGGCTGCTGGCCGGCCTCGGCATCGTGGTCGCCAGTAATCCGGCACTTCACATCGAAGCCCCCTGGCCTGCCTTCGTTCTGGGCTGGGTGGCCGGGTTCATGGCCTCCTTCGTGCTGATCAGGGCACCCAAGCCGGAGCGGCCGGCACCCGCCACGCTAAAACCCGTGCGCATCCGCTATCAGGATTTCGAGCAGGCGGCGAGAATCGCGACCATGATCCGGCAGATCACCGACAATCCTCATCATCCGATCGAGCCCGATCCGCAGGACCCCAAACACCTGCTCCTGACCTGGCTCACCCGCCGGCAAAAAGCGGCGCTGGCCGAGCGCCTGCGCGTCGAATGCATCCCCGTGGTTCACGAGGACGCCCTGTAACAAAGCCTGACCTGCCTCGCGTCCGCGAGACGACGGCCTAGTGACCACCCCGCCGGAAATCCCCCGGCGGGGTGATTTTTTTGCGCTCGGGCTTGGCGGTTAAATCGATGATCAGGGTTGCCAGTTTTTCGGCCTGGGAGGGCGACGCAAACCCGCCCGGCATGCGCCCGATGCCACGGACGATGCGCTCCTGGAGGATCTTCCCGGCCTCGGCGTTACCCTCGTAATTCGCCGCGATGCTCAGGAAATTGGGGCCGAAGCCGCCGTCGTCAACCGAATGGCATTGCATGCAGCGCAGTCCCTGGGCCTGGATATAGCCGGCCAGTTTTCGTGCATTGGCCTCGTTCAGCGTCGGCGGCTCGCTGTCCGACGAACCGGTCGTCCCTGCCGCCGGGTTTTGCCCCATCATGCCCGGACCCATGGCATACCCGCCGGTATCGGCATCGGCCTGGCTGAGCGCCGAACCCAGTAAAACCCCTCCCACCAGTACGGCATATAAGGATGATGTGATTTTCATGTACCCCCCTTGGAATAGTGAAATACGTGGACCGAAATCCTCCCTACGACGTCCATTTGACACTGCGGTGCTTCGGGACGTTCCGCTTCTGCATCGCCCCACCCGGGCGAGTAAACTCACCAGCGAAGACGCAAAACGCGTTGTACAACAGGTAAAGACACGGACATGAAACACCTCGCCCTGCTGCGCCATGCCAAATCGAGCTGGGACGATCCCGGGCAAAGCGATTTCGAACGCCCCCTGAACAAACGCGGTCGCCATGACGCCCCCGAAATGGGCCGGCGGCTGAAAAAACATGGATACAACTTCGACCTCGTCCTGGCCAGCCCTGCGCAACGCGTGCGCGAGACGCTCGCCCTGCTCGCCGAAACCTTCCCCTTCGACGGACAGGCGATTACCTGGGTGGACACCATTTACGAGGCCGATCCGGACACCCTGCTGCAGGTCGTTCGCGAATGCCCCGGTGAGGCGGAACGGGTGTTGATGGTGGGGCACAACCCCGGCTTTACCCTGCTCGGCAACCGGCTGTGCGGCATGGCCATCGACAATGTGCCGACCTGCGGGTTTCTGGACATGACGCTGGACATTGGCGCCTGGCCGGAGGCCTCACCGGGCTGTGCCCGACTGGTGCGATTCGACTATCCCAAACGCAAAGCCGACTGAACCGCACTCAGCCGGCAAGGTGCCGGCGCTGCGCGGTGAGGACATTGGGCAGCTGGGCGATGCGGGCAAGCACCCGCGACAACTGCACGCTGTCCTCGATCTCGACATTGAGATCCATCACCACCATCTGGTCGTCCGCGTTGGTGCGGGTATTGGCCGACATCACGTTGACCTTTTCGTTGGACAGCACGGCCGTGATGTCGCGCAGCAGTCCCTGACGGTCGAAGGCCTCGATATGCAGATCGGCAGTATAGGTCTGCGCCGCGCCGCCCCAGTCGACCTCGATCAGCCGGTTGCGCTTCTCCTCCGGCATCTTGAGGATGTTCGGGCAATCCTGGCGGTGGATGGTCACACCCTTGCCGCGCGTGATGAAGCCGACGATGGGATCGCCAGGCACCGGCTTGCAGCAGCGCGCAAACTGCACCAGCAGGTTGCCGACGCCGCGCACCTGAACGCCCTTGCCCTTGGGCTTTTTGCGTGACGGGCGCTTGGGGGCGGCCGGCACCAGACGCGGCGCCTCGACCGGCTGCAATGCCGTGGCCAGCTGGGCCTGGCTGATATCCCCGCGCCCCAGCGCCAGCAGCAATTCCTCTTCGCTTTGGGCGTGAAACCGGCGCTGCAATGCGGGCAGGTCGGGAGCCGTCACCCCGAAGCGGCTGCACTCCCGTTCCAGCAGGGCACGCCCGTCCGCCAGGTTGCGCTCGCGGTCCTGCTGGGAGAACCAGTGGCGCACCTTCTGCCGGGCCCGGGCCGTGTTCAGATAACCCGAGCCGGGGTTGTACCAGTCGCGGCTGGGTGAGGCCTGCTTGCCGGTAAGTACCTCCACCTGCTCGCCGTTGTGCAGTTGATAGGTCAGCGGCACGATGCGGCCGTTGACCTTGGCGCCCCGGCAGCGATTGCCCACGTCGGTGTGGATCGCGTAGGCGAAATCGAGTGGCGTGGAGCCCTGCGGCATATCGATCACGTCACCGCGCGGCGTGAGCACGAACACCCGGTCCGTGAACAGCTCGGTGTGGAAACTTTCCAGCAGCTCGGCGTCGTCGTCGCGGTGTTCGAGCAGATGGCGCAACGAGTTGATGGCGCGGTCCAGGGCCTGATCCTGCTTGCCCCCTTCCTTGTATCGCCAGTGCGCAGCCACACCGTGTTCGGCGAACTCGTGCATCTCGGGCGTGCGAATCTGCACCTCGACCACCTTGCCCTGGGGACCGACCACCGCGGTGTGCAGGGACTGATAGCCGTTCTCCTTGGGATGGGCGATGTAATCGTCGAATTCCTTGGGGATATGCGTCCACAGGCTGTGCACGACACCGAGTGCGGTATAACAGCCGGCGATCTTGTCGGTGATGACGCGCACCGCGCGAATGTCGTACAACTCCTCGAAGTTGAGGTGCTTGCGCTGCATCTTTTTCCAGATGCTGTAGATGTGCTTGGGCCGCCCCAGCACCTGCGCCTCGATGCCCTCCGTCGTGAGCGCAGCCTTCAGGCGTCCGATAAAGTCCTGGATGTAACGCTCGCGCCCGACCCGGTTCTCTTCCAGCGACTTGGCCAGCCGCTTGTAGACTTGGGGTTCGAGATAGCGGAAGGCGAGATCCTCCAGTTCCCATTTGAGCTGACCGAGACCGAGGCGGTTGGCCAGCGGCGCATAGATGTCCAGCGTTTCGCGGGCGATGCAGCGTCGGGTCTCATAGGACTGGCGCGGCAGGATGCGCAGCCGGATCACGCGGTAGCCGAGCTTGATCAGCACCGCGCGCACGTCGTCCACCATCGCCAGCAGCATGCGGCGCAGATGCTCGGCCTGCTCCGGCGCCTGGAAGCTGTCCTCGCGGCATTCGCGGAAGGTGTTCAGCCAATTGACGTTGCGCACCAGGCCGGCGATGGTATCGCCGAACTCCTGCTGGATGGCATCGTCCGGCAGCCGGTCGCGCAGGCGCGGATCACTGAGCAGGGCGGTGAGCAGCGTCGTCTGGTCTGCACCCAGGTCGATCAGCAGGTCAGCCACCTGAATGCTGCGCGGACGGGTTTCGTCCTGGTCCGCGTATTCCTGCAACAGCGCCAGGGCGCGTTCGACCAGCGGCCTCGCCTCGGGATCGGCGAGGTAACGGTCCGGCGCGATGACGGTGGCCGCGTCACCGGGACTGGTCGTGTGATGACGGCTGTGTCGCATAACGCGATTATACGTGGTCGCCGCTCAGGAGCCCGAGCGGAGCACGCTCAACGGCGTCAGGCGCAGCACCCGCTGCGTACCCCAATAGCCCACGGCAAGGGCGCCAACCACCCCGCCGGTCAAACCAACGAGCCATAAACGGGGGTCAGCAACGTAATCGAATTCGAACACCTGTCGCGCCAGCACGTAGCCGAGCACCGTCGCGGCAGCGGAGGCCATCACACCGGCCAGCACGCCCAGGGTCCCGAACTCCAGCAGGGCACCCAGCAACACCACGCGGCGGCGCGCCCCGAGCGCGCGCTGCAGGGCGATCTCCTGGCGGCGTTCACTGCGCGTGGCGTTCAGCGCCGCGATCAGCACCAGCAGCCCCGCGAGCAGGGTGAACAAAAACACGAACTGCACAGCCCGGCTCGCCTGGTCCATGATGCTGCGTACCTGGCTGATGAGCGCGCGCACGTCGAGCACCGTTACGCTCGGGAAACGGCTGACCAGCTTGTTGAGCAGTTCGTCGTGTTGCGGCGGCAGATAGAAACTGGTGATCCAGGTGGCCGGATAGTCCTGCAGCAAACCGGGCGGCGCCACCACGAAGAAATTCACCCGGAAGGAATCCCATTGCACCTGGCGCAGACTCGTGACCCGCCCGCTGACCGGAACGCCCGCCACCTCGAAGGTAAGCGTGTCGCCCAGCTTGATACCGAGCGTCTTGGCCAGACCCTCCTCGACCGAAAACTGCCGCGGGTCGGATTGCGTGTCCGACCACCATTGACCGGCGATGACGTGATTGTCCGGCGCGGGCTCCGCCGTCCAGGACAGATTGAACTCTCGCTCCGCCAGACGCCGGGCGCGCGCATCCCCGAAGGCGTCGGGATGCACCGGTCTGCCGTTGTGCGAAATATAGCGCCCGCGGATCATGGGATAGATCTTGGGCGCCGTCAGGCTCTGCGACTTGAAAAAGGCCTTGAGGGCGTCGACGTCCCGCGGCTGAATGTTGATCAAAAACTGATTCGGCGCCTTGGCTGGCAGGCTGTGCTGCCAGCCCGCCAGCAGGTCGTTGCGCACCAGGGTCAGGAGCAGCAGCGCGGCAAGCCCCACTCCCAGGGCGGTCAGCTGCACGCCGCCCAGGCCGCGCGCACGGGCCAGACGCGAGACGGCGAACCGCCAGCGCAGGCCCAGCCCGCGCAGCCCCCATTCGACGCCGCGCAACAGGACCTGGGCCGCCAGCCACAGCACGGCCAGGGCCGCGAGCATGCCCAGTATGGCCCACTTCACCAGCGCGGCATCCGCCACCTGCCAGGCGAGCAGTGCACTCATGGTGCCGAGCGCGGCGAGCAGCACCGCCCAACTGGAAGCCGAGATGCCGCCGAGTTCGTTACGCAGTACCCGCAGCGGCGACACCCGGCCCAGACGCAGCACGCTGGGCAGCGCGAAGCCGAGCAGCATGAGCAAGCCGGTGGCCAGCGCCGTCAGCCACGGCCAGGCGCCGGGCGCCGGCAGGCTGTCGGTGAACCAGCGGGAAAGCGTATCCGCCAGCACAAGTTGCGCGACATAGCCCAGCACCGCGCCTGCGGCGCTGGCCAGCACCCCCAGGCCCGTGAGCCTTAACGTCATCAGCGCCAGCACGGTCCGCCGCGTGGCACCCAAAGTGCGCAAAATGGCCGTGGCGTCGGCCTCGCGTTCGGCGAACTGGCGCGCCGTCACCGCCACCGCCGCACCGCCGAGCAGCACCGCCAGCAAGGCGGCCAGATTGAGAAACCGCCCCGCCCGCTCCAGGGCCTGACGCATCTCCGGACGTGCGTCCTTGAGTCCGAGCAGCCGCTCGCCCGGTTGCAGACGGGGTTTGACCCAGGCGCGAAAATCCCGCACCGCGGCGGGTTTGCCCGCGACCAGCAGACGGAAGTGCGCGCGGCTTGCCGGGGTGAGCAGACCGGTGGCCTGCAGATCGGCGGCATTGAGCAACACCTGCGGCGCCAGTGCGAACAGGTTACCGCTGCGGTCGGGTTCGTAGCGCAGGGCGCGGGTGATTCGAAAATGTGTGCGTCCCAGGCTCAGGGTATCCCCCACCTTGAGGCCCAGGGTGGTGAGCAAACGGGGCTCCACCCAGACGCTGCCCGGTGCCGGGATGGCCTGCACCGCCGTCTCGGGGCCGTAAGCGGTTTCACTGATGCGCAGCTTGCCCCGCAGCGGATAAGCATCACTGGCCGACTTCACCTCCACCAGCACGGGGCGTTGGGGACCCAGCACCACGCTGGGGAAGGTGATCAGGTGTGCGACCCGCAATCCCAGCTCACGGGCCTGATCGGCGAATGCGGGAGCCGCCGCAGCCGGGCCGCTCACCACGAGATCGGCGGCCAGCAATTCGGCGCCCTGCAGGCGCATGGCCTGGTTGACCCGGTCGCTGAAAAAACCGACCGCACTCACCGCCCCCACGGCGATCACCACCGCCAGCACCATCAACCGCAGGTCGGGCGTGGCGAGATCGCGGCGCAGATCGCGCAGCACGAGACGCAGCAACCGTCTCACGGCACCTCCTTCAGTACGCCTTCCTCGAGGCGCAGGCGCCGTTCGCAACGTCCGGCCAGGGATGGATCATGCGTCACCAGCACCAGGCTGGCGTCGTGCGCCTCGCGCATGCGGAACATGAGGTCGATGACCTGGGCGCCCGTGCGCTCGTCCAGATTGCCGGTGGGTTCGTCCGCAAACAAGATGCGGGGCTGAACGGCGAAGGCCCGCGCCAGGGCGACCCGCTGCTGCTCGCCACCGGACAGCTGACGCGGATAATGGCCCAGGCGTTCCCCCAGCCCCACCTCGGACAGGGTCTGCTCGGCCCGCGCGCGCGCGTCGCCAATCTGCCCGGCCAGTTCCATCGCCAGCATCACGTTCTCCAGCGCGGTGAGGCGGGGCAGCAACTGAAAGGACTGGAAAACGAATCCGACCTGACCGGCCCGCAAGGTGGCGCGGGCGTCTTCGTCCAGCGAGGAAAACGTGCGCCCGAACAAACAGACCTCGCCGTCGGTCGGCTCATCCAGTCCGGCGAGCAGACCGAGCAAGGTCGACTTGCCCGAGCCTGAAGCGCCGAGAATGGCCACCGCCTCACCGGCGCACACCGTCAGGTCAACCTGCTTGAGAATCGTCAGGCTTCCCGCAGGTCCCACCACGGACTTGGCCAGCCCCTTGACCTCGAGTACGGATTCCATGGAGTCTTTGTTCATGAAACGCGTCCTGTTGCTCCTGTTTTGCCTGCTGCCCGTTGTCGCCTTCGGCACCGCCCAGGCTGCGCCGACCCGCACCCTGCTGGTGGTGGGCGACAGTCTCAGTGCCGCCTACGGTATCCCACGCGAGGACGGTTGGGTACACCTGCTCGCGCAGCGGATCAAACGCGACGGCCTGCCGTGGCGGGTCGTCAACGCCAGCATCAGCGGCGACACCACGGCGGGCGCCCTGAGCCGGTTGCCCGCCGAGCTGGCACGCAGCCGGCCTTCGATCGTGATCATTGAACTGGGCGGCAACGACGGCCTGCGGGCGTTGCCGCTGAGCGACATGCGGGACAACCTGGAGCGCCTGATCCGCCTGGCCCAGAAACAAGGCGCCCGGGTACTGCTGATCGGCGTGCGGCTGCCGCCCAATTACGGCGAGACCTACACCCGGCAATTCGAACGCATTTATCCGCAGGTGGCCAAGGCTACCGGCGCGAAACTCGTCCCGCACCTGCTGGCCGGCGTGGCCAAGGATCGCAGCCTGATGCAGGAGGACGGCATTCATCCGCTGCCCAAGGCCCAACCCAGACTGCTGGACAACGTCTGGCGGCAGCTGGCACCCTGGCTGAAACCCTGACAGGTCGTTATTGTCTACTCACACGGCCCGATAGGGCGTCAAAATCAGGCTCAGCGCCGGCGGCGCCGGCGCGCGCTCCGCTTGGGCCCACCGCTGCGTTTGGCGGTTTCCTGCTCGGCCGGGACGAAATCGATCTTGCGTTCGTCGAGATTCACCCGCGCCACCGTCACCCGGATGCTGTCGCCAACCCGATAGGTACGGCCGCTGCGCTCACCGCGCATGCGATGGTGCGTGGGGTCGAACTGGTAGTAGTCGTGCGGCAGCGACGTGACGTGCACCAGCCCCTCGACGTAAATGTCCTTCAGCTCGACGAACAGGCCGAACGAGGTCACGGTATTGATAATGCCGTCGAAGGTCTCGCCCAGCTTGTCCTGCATGTACTCGGTCTTGAGCCAGTCGGCGACGTCCCGCGTCGCTTCGTCGGCGCGCCGCTCCGTCATCGAACAATGTTCGCCCAGCCCTTCCAGGTCGGCCTCACTGTAGACGAACTGTTCGGGCCGGCGTCCCTTGAGCGCATGCTTGATGGCACGATGCACGATCAGATCCGGATAGCGGCGGATCGGCGAGGTGAAGTGCACGTAATCCTCGTGCGCCAGACCGAAGTGCCCTACCTGCTTGGGGCTGTACACCGCCTGGGACAGCGAACGCAACAAGACCTGTTGAATAAGCTGGAAGTCGGCACGTCCCTGGATGCGCTTGATCAGGCGCGCATAATCCAGCGGCTCCGGCTCGTCGCCACCGCCCAGCGACAGCCCCACTTCGCCCAGGAAGCTGCGCAGGTCCTCGATCTTGTCGGCCGGCGGACCTTCGTGCACCCGGTAAAGCGTCGGCATGCGATGCTGTTTGAGGAAACGCGCGGCCGCCACGTTGGCGGCGATCATGCACTCCTCGATCAGCATGTGGGCCTGATTGCGCACGGTGGGCACGATACGCTCGATCTTACGCTCGGGCCCGAAGACGATGCGCGTTTCCTGGGTATCGAAATCGATGGCGCCGCGCTGCTCGCGGGAAGCGCGCAGCACCTTGTAGACGTGATACAGGTCGTCGAGGTGGCGGACGATCCCGGCGCGCCGGTTGCGCGCCTCCGGATCGCGGTGCTCGACGATCTGGGACACCTCGTTATAGGTCAGTCGCGCCACGGAACGCATCACGCCCTCGTGGAAGGCATAGCGGGCGATATTCCCGTCCGGGTCGATGACCATGTCGGCGATCATGCACAGTCGCTCGACCTCGGGATTCAGCGAACACAGGCCGTTGGAGAGCACCTCCGGCAGCATCGGGATCACCCGCTCGGGGAAATACACCGAGTTGCCGCGCTGACGCGCCTCCACATCCAGTGCCGAGTCGGGCTTCACATAGGTAGCCACGTCGGCGATGGCGACGATCAACCGATTGAAGCCGGATTCCAGCGGCTCGCAGTACACCGCGTCATCGAAATCGCGGGCATCCTCACCGTCGATGGTCACCAGCGGGAAACCGCGCAGGTCAACGCGGCCGGGCAGGTCACTCTGCCGGATCTGCGCACCGAACCGGTCGGCCTCCTCGGTCACACCGTCGGGCCATTTCACCGGCAGGCCGTAGGAATGGATGGCCACCTCGGTTTCCATACCCGGCGCCATGTGCTCGCCGAGGATCTGCACGATGCGCCCGATGGGACGGCTGTGCTTGGTGGGCTGCTCGGTGATGTCGGCGATGACGATCTGTCCCGGCTGGGCGGCCTGGCGCTGCTCGGGCGGGATGACGATGTCCTGCGCCAGACGGCGGTTATCCGGCGTCACGAACCCGATGCCGCGTTCCTCGAAATAGCGCCCGACGACCTGTTCGGTATTGCGCTCCAGCACCTCGACGACGGCGCCCTCGCGGCGTCCGCGCCGGTCCACGCCGACCACGCGCGCCACGGCGCGATCGCCGTGAAACAGCGAGCGCATCTGGCGCGGTGAGAGAAACAGGTCGTCGCCGCCGCTGTCCGGCACCAGGAAGCCGAAGCCGTCCGGATGCCCGATCACCCGGCCGCGGACCAGCGCCGCCTGCGTCACGGGGACATAACCGCCGCGACGGTTTTCCAGGATCTGCCCATCGCGCACCATGGCCCGCACGCGCTTGCCGAGCGCCTCGCGGTCCACGTCTTCGGCGAGTCCCAGGCGCTCGGCCAACAGGTCGAAGCGCAGGGGGCCTTCGCTGTCGCCCAGCACCTCGAGGATCATTTCCCGGCTCGGTATGGGACGGTCGTATTTTGCGGCCTCGCGCTCGAAGTGCGGGTCCTTTAACTGGGGTGTTCTTTTTTTGCGGCTCATAAAATTCTGTTCTGCGGCGCGGTCTGGAAGCGATTGACTTTGCCGCGCTGAGTGGGTAAATTGCGCGCTCCCTGAAGCCGGGCCTTTCGGCCCGATCTCCTGCCGAGGTGGCGGAATTGGTAGACGCGCTAGCTTCAGGTGCTAGTGGGGGTAACCCCGTGGAGGTTCAAGTCCTCTCCTCGGCACCATTTCCTGTTTTGTTCCCGTCCCTGGATACTGGTTCTTGCCCAAGCCGTTAACCGGCTTGGCTGGTTGCGCCGTCCCTGGCGCGACCCGACATTAGGATTCAGCCGAAAGGCCTGCGCAGCACCACGTTCTGATCGCGCACCGGTCCGGTGGAAATCAGATCGACCGGCGCCCCGGTCACCTCTTCGATCCGTTTCAGGTAAGTCCGGGCATTGGCGGGCAGCGCCTCGTACTCCGTAACACCGACGGTGGATTCCTTCCAGCCCGGCAGTTCCTCGTAGACCGGCTCGATGCGCTCGTAGGACTCCGCGCCCATCGGCGCGCTCTTGAGCACCTCGCCGTCACCGCGGTAGCCGACGCACAAACGCAGTGTATCCAGGCCGTCCAGCACGTCCAGTTTGGTCACGCACAGGCTGGTGATGCTGTTGATCTGGATGGCACGCCGCAGCGCGACGGCATCGAACCAGCCGCAGCGCCGCGCCCTGCCGGTGGTGGCACCGAATTCGTGGCCGCGCTTGGCCAGGTGTTCGCCCATTTCGTCGAACAGCTCGGTCGGGAACGGTCCCGCACCCACCCGGGTGGTATAGGCCTTGGTGACGCCGACGACGCCGTCCAGATGCAGCGGCCCCACACCGGAGCCGGTGCAGGCACCACCCGCGGTGGTGTTGGACGAGGTCACGAAGGGATAGGTGCCGTGGTCGATGTCGAGCAGGGTGCCCTGTGCGCCTTCGAAAAGTACGTTAGCGTCGGCGGCCCGCAGCTCGGCGAGGCGCTGGGGCACGTCCTCGATCATCGGCTCGATGATCTCCGCCACGGCCATCGCATCATCCAGCGTTTTCTGGAACGGGATGGTGTCGGCCTTGAAATAGTTCTTGAGCACGAAGTTGTGGTAGTCGAGCACCTCGCCAAGCTTGGCGGCGAAGCGTTCGCGATGGAACAGGTCGGACAGGCGCAGGCCGCGACGCGAAACCTTGTCTTCGTAGGCGGGTCCGATGCCGCGTCCCGTGGTGCCGATGGCCGAAGCGCCGCGGGCCGCTTCACGCGCATGGTCCAGGGCGATGTGGTGCGGCAGGATCAGCTGACATGCCTCGGAGATGCGCAGACGCTCCTTCACGGGTACGCCGCGCGTCTCGAGCTGCCGCATCTCGGTGAGCAGCGCATCGGGGGACAACACCACCCCGTTGCCGATGAAGCATTCCACGCCTTCGTGCAGGATGCCGGAGGGAATCAGGTGCAGGACCGTCTTTTCCTCGCCGATCACCAGCGTATGGCCGGCGTTGTGGCCGCCCTGGAAACGGACCACGGCGGCACAGTCCTGAGTGAACAGGTCGACGATCTTGCCCTTGCCTTCATCGCCCCATTGGGAACCGAGAATAACGAGAAATTTACCCATGTCGTTTGCTTTGAAAACTATCCAGATCAGTCGAGTGGGACCACCACCCAATCCCCATCGCGCTGCCGCAACTCCTGTCGGCAACCCATGGCACGTGCATCACCCTGCTGTCCACTCAAGGCACGAATTACCGGCGTCCCGGCCTGGCGCAATTCCGCGATGGCTCGCTCCAGCACGGCATCGTCATCGGCCGGCGCAAACACAGCCGGAGGCGGCGCGATGGTCTCGTCCACCACCAGGTCGACCAGCGTGCGCAAGTCGGTGCTGAATCCGGTCGCCGGCCGTGCACGGCCGAACACACGCCCAATGTGGTCGTACCGACCGCCGCGGGCGATCTCCTGCCCCCGGCCCTGCACATAAGCGGCGAACACCATTCCGGTCTGATAGTGGTAACCGCGCAGTTCGGCGAGATCGAAATGCATTTTCAAATCCGGATGACGCTGGCGGACCGCGCCGGTCACCCGCTCCAGATAATCGAAGGCCTCGAGCACGGAGGCCTCGGACCCGGCCAGCACCTGACGTGCCTCATCCAATACCTCTTGCCCGCCGTGCAGTTCGACCAGCGCACGCAAACGGCCGGCCGGTCCGGACGCCAACTGCCAGGTATCCAGATAATGCTCGATATCGGGAATCGATTTGCGTTGCAGGCAATCGAAGAAAATGGCCTCGCGCTCGGCGTCGAGCCCCGCCTCTTTCGCCAGCCCGCGATAAATGCCGACGTGGCCGAAGTCGAGATACAGGTCGCGCACGCCGGCCACCGCGAAGGTTTCCAGCGCCAGATTGACGATCTCGATATCGGAATCCGGACCACTGTGGCCGAACAGCTCCGCACCGACCTGCAACGGACTGCGGGTGCCGGCGAAATCGTCGGAACGGGTATGCAGGACGGTGCCCAGATAGCACAGCCGCGTGGGCACCTCGCGCTTCAGGGAATGGGCATCGATGCGCGCCACCTGCGGCGTCATATCGGCACGCACGCCCATCATGCGCCCGTTGAGCTGATCGGTCAGCTTGAAGGTTTGCAGACCGAGATCGTGTCCGGTGCCCGTCAGCAGGGATTCCAGGTATTCGATGAAGGGCGGCATCACCAGCTCGTATCCCCACCGATGGAACAGGTCGAGGATGCGGCGCCGGTAATACTCGAGCCGTTCGGCAAGTTCGGGCAGTGCCTCCTCGATCCCCTCGGGAAGCAACCAGCGATCTTCTTCGCTCATCTTGTACTCGGTGACGGGTTACGGAAGGTGATAAAACGCAGAATAACCGGCTGCGGCGTCAGGCATGGTCAATGCCGCACCAGGTACAGCAACAGGGCGCCGGCGGCCATGCTGACCAGCCCAATGGCGCGCAACGCGTTGTCCGACAGTTGCATGACCATCTGCAGGCTCCTGCGCAGCGAGGCCGGGCTCAGAAAGAACGGAATCCCCTCCAAGACCATCATGAGGGCCAGCGCTGCGAGGAAGTCCTGCCACATTCACGGTTATTTCTTGTTGAAGTACTTGAAGAAATCCGAGTCCGGCTCGAGCAGCAGAATGTCCTTCTTGTTGTTGAAGACGTCCTTGTAGGCGTTCAGGCTGCGGTAAAAGGCATAGAAATCCGGATTCTTTTCATAGGCGCGCGCATAGATCTCGGCCGCCTTGGCGTCTCCCTGGCCGCGGATACGCTGCGACTCGCGATAGGCGTCCGCCAGCAGCACGGTGCGCTCACGGTCGGCCTTGGCACGGATCCCTTCCGCCGCCTCCTTGCCGCGCGCCCGGAAGTCGGCGGCCACCCGCGCACGTTCCGCCTCCATGCGCTGATACACGGAGCTGCTTACCTGGTTGGGCAGATCGATCTGACTGAGACGCACGTCGACGATCTCGATGCCCAGTTCGTTGGCCGACTTGTTGGCGTTCACGCGCAGGGCGTCCATGATCTCGTTGCGTTCGCCGGAAACCGCCTCCTGAATCGTGCGCTTGCCGAACTCGCTGCGCAGGCCGTCCTTGACGATCTGAGACAGCGTGGACTGCGCCTTGATCTCGTCACCCAGCGTTCTGCGGTAGTAACGATTGACATTGGCGATGCGCCACTTCACGTAGTAGTCGACGATGACGTTCTTTTTCTCGCTGGTCAGGAACCGCTCGGGCTGCGCATCCATGGTCAGGATGCGATGATCGAAAATCTTGACCTGCTCGATCAGCGGCCACTTCCAGTGCAGGCCCGGCTTGATATCGGCCTTCTTGATCTGGCCCAGCTTGACCAGAATCGCGGTCTGGGACTGCTTGACCGTATAGGCCGACATGCTGAGCACCAGCAGGCCAAGCACGACGACGACGGCAAGAATCTTCAACTTCATATCAGTGCATCCCCCTTATCGTGAACGGTCCGAGCGGCTGCGCGTCGTCAGCGGCGTGGGCTGACTCTGGGAACCGCCATTGGAGGAAGACTGCGATGCCGAACTGCCGGCTCCGGAATCTGACGTTTTACCTGTTTCGGAAAGGCTCTGCCCGCTCAGCAGCTTGTCGAGCGGGAGATACATCAGGTTGTTGCCCCCCTTGAGGTCGACCATCACCTTGGTGCTGTTGCTCAGCACGGACTGGATGGCATCCAGATACAGGCGTTCGCGGGTCACCCGCGGCGCCTTCTGGTATTCCTTGAGCAGATCGGTGAAACGGGAGGCATCGCCCTCGGCGCGCGCGATCACCTGATCCTTATAGGCCTCCGCCTCCTGCTTCACGCGGGTGGCCTGGCCACGCGCCTGGGGAATGACGGTATTGGCGTACGCGTCCGCCTCGTTGCGGAAGCGCACTTCGTCCTCACGCGCCTTGATGGCGTCGGCAAACGCGCCCTGCACCTGCTCCGGCGGCTGTGCATCCTGCAGGTTGACCTTGACGACGTCGAGGCCCGTCTTGTAGCTGTCCAGTATCTGCTGCATCAGCTTCTCGACATCGACCGCGATCTGCGCACGGCCCGGCCCGATGATGAAGTCCATCTTATTGCGTCCCACGACCTCGCGCATGGCGCTTTCCATCACCTGGTTCAGGGTGAGATCAGGGCCACGCACGTCGAACAGGTACTCTTCCGGATTCTTCACCCGGTACTGGGCCGACATGTCGACATCGACGATGTTCTCGTCCTGGGTCAGCATCAGCGCCTTGTGCTGTGCACTGCGGATCTGATCGACGTCCACCACGCTGGCGGATTCGATCGGGTACGGCAGATGCCAGTGCGGTCCCGGCCCGGTGGTGTCGCCGGCGTAGGCGCCGAAGCGCGTCACCACGCCGCGTTCGCCGGCCCCGACGATATAGAAACCGGAAGCGATCCAGACCACCACCAGCACACCCACCACCAGCAGCGGACCGCTGCCGCCCAGCAGACTGCCGGAACGCCCGCCACCGCCATCATCGCCGCCGCCTTGGCGGCTGCCGCGAAGCAGGCTCGATATCCAGTTGTTCAGCTTGCGCAGCCACTCGTCGAGATTGGGTGGTTTACCACCACCACCGCCGCCACCGCGGCTGCCGCCGCTCCAGGGGTCTCGGTTGTCGCCGCCCGGCTCATTCCAGGGCATGTGGTCACTCCTGCTGGTTCAAAAATTGCTCGCTGCGCGCACGAGCGGACATTCTAGGGGTCCGATGTATACCCCGCAAGGCGCGCCCATCCCTAGGACGTTCAATGTCTGAGCGCACCCTCGGACAGGCCCGTGCGCTTGGAAAGCCGCTCGAAATCGCGCCTTGGTAGGCGAATCTCGATATGGCTGATCCCCTCGTCGTCGACCTGCTCGGCAAGCACGGCGCCGCGCTCGAACAGGCTGGCACGTAACCGCCCCTGCTCGGGGCGCAGATCCACCCAGCCGTGCACGACCTCGCGCCGGAAATGGGCGGCGATCTGCTTGCGCAGCAGTTCGATGCCTGCGCCGGTCTGCGCGGAAACCCATACCCGTGCCGGCTCTCCGTCCCGGCCCGACTCGGCCCGGGGCATCATGTCGAGCAGGTCGATCTTGTTGTACACCAGGATCTGCGGCACCTCGTCGGCGCCGATTTCCCCGAGTACCGCGTTCACCTGGTCGATGTAGTGATCGCGCGCCTCGTCGTGGGCGTCGATCACGTGCAGCAACAGGTCCGCCTCGGTCGTCTCCTGCAGGGTGGCTCGAAACGCCGCCACCAGATCGTGCGGCAGGTGCCGGATGAATCCGACGGTATCGGCGAGAATGGCCATTTGCCCGTCGCCCAGCTCCACCCGCCGCAGCGTGGGGTCCAGAGTCGCGAACAGCTGGTCGGCCGCATAAACGCCGGCGCCGGTGAGGCGGTTGAACAGCGTGGATTTGCCGGCATTGGTGTAACCCACCAGCGACACCGTGGGCAGCTCGGCCTTTTTGCGCGACTGTCTCCCCTGCTCTCGCTGGCGTTGCACTTTTTCCAGCCGCAGATTGATCTGCTTGATGCGCTGCCCGAGCAGCCGGCGGTCGGTTTCGAGCTGGGTTTCACCGGGACCACGCAGGCCGATACCGCCCTTTTGACGCTCAAGGTGCGTCCACCCGCGCACCAGCCGCGTCGCCAGATGACGTAACTGGGCCAGCTCCACCTGCAGCTTGCCTTCGTGGGAATGAGCGCGCTGTGCAAAGATGTCGAGGATCAGACCGGTGCGGTCCAATACCCGGCACTGCAGGGCCTTTTCCAGATTTCGTTCCTGGGCGGGGCTCAGAGGATGATCGAAAATCACCACCTCGGCGCCGCCCGCCGACACCGCGGCACGGATCTCGTCGACCTTGCCGCTGCCGACGAAGTACTTGGGCTCCGGCGCATGACGCGAGCCGTCGACCAGGGTCAACGGCTCGACCCCCGCGGACCGCACGAGCTCGACGAACTCCCTGCGGTCTTCCTCCAGCAGGGCGCCGTTGATGTCGAGCTGAACCAGGACGGCGCGCTCGCCGCTATCGGGACGTTCGAACAAGCTTCAGACGCTACCCGGCCGGCGGGCGAAAACGCAAGGAATCATTCCTCGGCAGCGCCCTCGGAGGCCTGAATTTTGACGGGACGTGCAGGCACGATCGTCGAGATCGCATGCTTGTATACCATCTGGCTAACACTGTTGCGCAGCAGCACCACGAACTGATCAAAGGAGTCGATCTGTCCCTGCAGCTTGATACCGTTCACCAGGTAGATCGACACCGGTACTCGCTCCTTGCGCAGGGCATTCAGGAAGGGTTCTTGCAGGGTCTGCCCTTTTGACATCTTCTTCTTCTCCAGAACTTGTGTACATCTATTTATATATATAGTCGCATCCGAGCATTGCCAGGGACCTGCCGCCCGAAATTAGACCGATTCTAGCATAAGCTATTCAATAAGTTGCTTAATCCTGGCTTAATCCAGGCCGCAACGATCCGCAATTCGCCTCACCATGGCTTCGCTGTCCAGGGTCTCGGCATACACCGTTTCCACGTTCTGCATCCCGCGCAGCCAGGTCAGCTGACGCTTGGCGAGCTGCCGGGTGGCGGCAATCCCCCTTGTGACCATGGTTTGGCGGTCGGAATTCCCTTCCAGATACTCCCATACTTGGCGATACCCCACCGCCCGCATGCTCGGCAGGCCGAGGTGCAGGTCGGGGCGGTGCCACAGGCAGGCGACTTCGTCGATGAATCCCGCCTCTACCATGGCGATAAACCGATCCGCGATCCGCGTGTGCAGCACCTCCCGCGAACGCGGATACAAAGCGAGCTTGTATACGCTGTAAGGCAGGGTGTGACGGCTGCGCGACTCGGCCAGCCAGGCGGACAAGGGCTGGCCGGTAAGCTCGTACACCTCCAGCGCCCGCTGCAGGCGCTGGGGATCGTTGGGATGGATGCGGCGCGCGGCGATGGGGTCGACCTTTGCCAGATATTCGTGCAAATGCCCCCACCCCTTCTTCTCGGCCAGGGCATCGAGGCGCGCCCGGACCTCCGGGTCGGCCGAGGGCAGTTCCGCCAGTCCCTCCTCCAGCGCCTTGAAATAGAGCATGGTGCCGCCGACCAGCAGCGGGATGCGCCCCTTCGCCAGGATATCCCCCATCTCGCGCATGGCGTCCTCGCGAAACTGGGCCGCGGAGTAGGACTCGGCGGGATCGAGGATATCGATCAACCGGTGCGGTGCTCGGTCCAGGGTCTCGGCATCCGGCTTGGCGGTGCCGATGTCCATGCCGCGATAAATCATGGCCGAATCGACGCTCACGATCTCGAACGGCAACCGGCTCACCAGCTCGACCGCCAACGCGGTCTTGCCGCTGGCGGTCGGCCCCATCAGGAACACACAGGGGGGACGCTCGTCGACGCGCGTCTGCGAAGCAGACTGACTGGATGACATTTGCAGATCCTACTGTCCTCGCAGGAACAACTTGTCGAGCTGGGCGATGGAAAGCTGCACCCAGGTCGGTCGTCCGTGATTGCACTGGCCGCTGCGTTCGGTACGTTCCATGTCACGCAGCAGCGCATCCATTTCAGCTTGCGTCAGCCGGCGGTTGGCGCGAACGGATCCGTGGCAGGCCATGGTGGAAAGAATTTCGTTGCGATGTTCGGCCAGCCGGGAACTCTCGCCATGGACGCGCAGGTCCGCCAGCACGTCCCGCACCAGCTGCGCCACATCGGAGCGGGCCAGCAAGGCGGGGACCGCGCGCACCATCAGCGCCTCCGGTCCGATACGATCCAGCTCCAGACCGAGCTCACGGAACACCGTATCGTGGGTCTCCGCCAGTTCCGCCTCGGCCTGGCTGACATGCAGCTTGAGGGGCACCAGCAGCGGCTGCGCCCTGATTCCTTCGCCCGCCCAGGCCGTCTTGAGCTGTTCATAGGTAATGCGTTCATGGGCCGCGTGCATGTCCACCAGCACCAGTCCCTGCGCGTTCTCGGCCAGGATATAGATGCCGGCCAGCTGGGCCAGAGCATACCCCAGCGGGGGGATATCCGCCCCGGGTTGCATCTCGGCCTCGGCCGCAACCGCCTGCGCCACTGCCGGCTCGTGCAGGGCGGCGTACACGGCCGTCTGCTCGGCGGCGGCCAGGCCCAGACCGCTCTGGCGTGGCGGGGACTGCCAGACCCGGCCGGCGGTGTCCGGATGCGGCGCGGAACCGGTTCTCTCCGCATCGGCTGTCAACACAGGCTGCGGGGCATTCGCGCCCGGCCGCAGACCGGCGATCGCCTCGGACAGGGTGCGATAGAGAAAATCGTGCACCAGGCGCTGTTCCCGGAACCGCACCTCGTGCTTGGTGGGATGAGCGTTGACGTCCACCAAGGCAGGGTCGAGTTCCAGATACAGGACGAAGGCCGGATGACGGCCGTGGTACAGCACGTCCTGATAGGCCTGCCGGACCGCATGGGCGATGACCTTGTCGCGCACCATGCGGCCGTTGACGTAGAAGTACTGCAGGTCGGCCTGGGCGCGGGAAAAGGTCGGGCGTGCGATCCAGCCCCACAGCCGCAGCCCTGCCGCCGCGTGCTCGATGAACACCGCCTCCTCGACGAAGGGTTCGCCGCAGACCTCGGCGACGCGTCGGCCCATGCCGGCCTGATCCTGCGCCACCGGCCAGCGGTTGACGGTGCGTCCGTTGTGGCGCAGTTCGAAGGCGATCTCGTAGCGGCTCAGCGCGATGCGCCGCAGCAGCTGTTCGATATGCTGGTGTTCGGTGCGCTCCGTGCGCAAAAACTTGCGCCGTGCCGGCACGTTGAAGAACAGATCGCGCACGTCGACCGAGGTCCCCGTATCGTGCGCGGCCGGCTGCGGCTCGCCGACCCGGTCGCTGCCGTCGCTGCTCACCTGCCAGGCGTGTTCCGCATCCCGTGCCCGCGAGGTCAGCGTCAGGCGGGAGACGGATGCGATGCTGGGCAGCGCCTCGCCCCGGAAGCCGAGACTGTTGACCCGTTCCAGGTCGTCGAGGGAAGTGATCTTGCTGGTGGCGTGGCGGCTCAGGGCGAGGGCCAGCTCGTCGGCGGGGATGCCGATACCGTCGTCGCGCACCCGAATGCGTCGGGTACCCCCCTGCTCGGTTTCGACATGGATCGCGCGCGCGCCGGCGTCGAGGCTGTTTTCGAGCAGCTCCTTGACGACGGAGGCCGGGCGCTCGACCACTTCACCCGCGGCAATCTGGTTGATCAGTTGTGGCGGCAGCTGCCGGATGTGGCTCATCCGGACAGCTTACTGCGCCTGCGCGAACGGATAAAGCGGGTTGGGCTCAGCCCACGTTCTGCTTGCGGTTGAGCGCGGCCAGCAAGGTGCCGGGCGGCGCGTTTTCCTTGAAGTAATTGTGGATACCGTTGTGCAGCGCATGGACGATCTTGTCCTGGAAGCCCCGGGTTCGCAGCAGGCGCTCCTCCCGCGGATTGGAGATGAACGCCGTCTCCACCAGCACCGAGGGGATATCCGGCGACTTGAGCACTACGAAGCCGGCCCGCTCCACGCGGTTGCTGAATATGCGCCCGACGCGATCGAGATGATCCAGCACGTCGTCGGCGAGATCGGTGCTCGCCTCGATGGTGGCCGTCTGGGACAGGTCGAGCAGCACGGAAGCCAGCATCTGGTCCTTGTCGCTGAGATTCACGCCGCCCACCAGGTCGGCGTTGTTCTCCCGGTCCGCCAGGCGGCGCGCCATCTCACTGGAGGCGCCGTGCTCGGACAGGATATACACCGACGAACCCCTGACCCGGCGGTCCGTGGAGGCATCCGCATGGATGGAAATGAACATGTCCGCCTTCTGCTGACGGGCGATGCGCACCCGTTCACGCAGCGGCAGGAAAACGTCCCGGTCGCGGGTCATGAAGGTACGAATGCCCTTTTCGCGGTTCAGGCGATGATGCAGGCGCCTGCCCATGTCGAGCACCACGCTTTTCTCATAAGTGCCGTGTTTGCCGACGGCCCCCGGATCCTTGCCGCCATGGCCGGGATCGATCGCCACGACGACGTCGCGCAATTCGCGATCGATATGATCCATGGTCATGACCGGCTCGGGATGGCTGGCATCCGTTTGCTTGAGGTCCACGACCAATCGGTAATCCGGATTGCCGGCAGTCGGCTTGATCAGAAAGCTGCTGGGTTGGGCCGCCTGCCGCAGGTCCAGCACTACACGCAGATCGTTCACGTTGCGCGGCGCATAGCGGATTCCCTTGACCATGGAATTCGGCAGCGCGAACAGATCCAGCGAATCCTTGACCGCGGAGCGACTGAAGTCGATGACCACGCGGTTGGGATTGTGCAGCACAAAAAGATGATGATCGGGATCGCCGGTCAGGTCGAATACGACACGGGTCGCGTCTTTGTCCTTGGACATGCGCACCCCTTTCACTACGGCCGCGGCCTCGGCAGCGAACACGGTCCCCGGAAACAGGCTGGCAGCAGTCACCGCGCCCGATGCCTCGAGCAAGCGAATGAGGAACTTTCTGCGCAGCTCATCGTGCCCAAAACGGTCCATCACAGCTCTCCTGCTATGGGTTACCTCGCTTCATGCTATATGAGTAACCCATTCCGAGCTAAAGTTCAAGGTCAATTGTCAATAAATTTAATCAGATAGGAGATATTCCTTCAGAACCTTCTCAGTTAGCAGCGCGGCCGCCACCGCCTCACCGCCGGTGCCCGCAAAGCTCAGCTGCGCCTCCCGCCCGGGCGCCAGGTAGCGCAACACCACCTGTACATCGGCTTCGGGCAAGGCCTTTCCGGCCCGTTCCGGCCACTCCACCAGGCAGATGGCGTTCGAATCGAAGTAGTCCCGAAGCCCCATCTCCTCCAGCTCCAGCGGAGAAGAAAGCCTATATAAATCAAAATGATAAACGGCTATTCCAGAAAATTCATACGGTTCCACGAGCGTATAGGTCGGACTTTTCACGGCCCCACGGTAGCCGTACTCGCGCAAAAAGCCGCGTACCAGCGTGGTCTTGCCGGCACCGAGATCGCCTCTGAGCGTGACCAGCGCACCCGCAGGACAGTATCGCGCCAGCGCGGCCCCCAGTTCGAGCTGGGCCGTTTCGTCGGGCAAATGGAGTCTCATGGATTGGCCAGCTTGCGCAAAAAGGGAAACAGATCGCTGGCCAGCAGGCCGCGTTCACCCTGACCGGCCGCCAGATCAGCCGCCCTGGCGTGCAAGCACACACCCACTTCGGCAGCGACGGCCGGGCTCAGGCCCTGAGCCAGCAGGCCACTGACCACGCCGGTCAGCACATCGCCCATCCCGCCCGAGGCCATACCCGGATTGCCCGCGTCGCAGATCGCCGTGCGGGCGGTCGAATCGACCAGCGTGCCCGCCCCTTTGAGGACGCAGATCCCGCCGTAGCGACGCCGGATCGCGGCTGCCGCCGCAAACCGGTCCGCCTGCACCTGGGCGGCAGGCAGGCCCAACAGACGCCCCGCCTCGCCGGGATGCGGCGTCAGCACCCAATCGCGGTGACCATTCTCACCGCCCTGCTCAGCGAGCAGGTTGAGCCCGTCCGCGTCGATCACCCGCAAGGCCGGTTGGGTTTTCAGGTGCTTGAACAGCGCGCGCCCCCAGTCACCCTGCCCCAGCCCCGGACCGACTGCCACCACCGTGGCCCGGGCCAGCAGGGGGGCCAGATCGTCCAGCGACTCGACGCCGTGGCACATCAATTCGGGGCGTTGGGCCGCAATCTGGCCGGCGTGCGCGGCGCGGGTCGCCAGGCTGACCAGCCCCGCACCGACCCGCAACGCCGCCTCCCCGGCCATACGCAATGCACCCGCGTAACCCGACTCGCCGCCGACGATCAGCACGTGACCGAAATGGCCCTTGTGCGCAGTACGCATGCGCGGTCCGAGATGAGCCGCCAGATCCGCGTCGCTCAAGCGCCAGGCAACCGGTTCCACCTGCCGGTACACGCCGCGCGGCACACTCAGGTTGGCGAAATGCAGCTCGCCGCAGTAGGCGGGACCTTCCCCGGTCAACAAGCCGCGTTTGAGCCCGATAAAGGTAATGGTGTGATCGGCGCGGACCGCCGCACCCAGCGGCATGCCCGTGTCGGCGCCGAGCCCGGAAGGCAGGTCCAGGGACAGCACCGGCGCCGCCGCGTGATTCACCGCCTCGATCAGGGTCTTGTAATCCCCGGCCACGGGGCGGGAGAGGCCGGTACCGAACAGTGCATCGACGATCACGTCCACGCCGGGCAGCCGCCCGTCATAAGGCAGCACCTGCCCGCCTTCATCCACGAAGTCGTCACAGGCGCGCCGCGCATCGCCCTTCAGGGCCGCGGCCTTGCCGACCTGGAGCACGTCCACCCGGTAGCCGGATTCACGCGCCAGACGTGCCACCACATAACCGTCGCCCGCGTTGTTGCCGGCGCCGCACAGCACCGCCAGATGTTCGGCCTGCGGCCAGCAGGCCGACAGGCACTCGAACGCCGCCCGACCCGCGCGCAACATGAGATCATAGCCCGCCATGCGGTGTTCCTCGATGGCGATGCGATCCAGATCCCGGGTTTGTTCGGCCGTATACAGTCGACTGGGTAGCTCGCTCATTCCGGCAGTATACGGCGCGGCGTTCCCCGCCCTCCAGCATCCGGCTGCACACAAAATGACCATGGATTGGTTGTTTTCCAGCGCTCTACTACACTGCTAGCGAGCATCCAGGACAGCGGAATGTCAGACCAGATGAACCTGCGCGTGATCGATTTCGGAACGCAACCTGATATTCGCTCTCAAGCCATCTACCACGGCATAGCCCGCCAGCTCGGATCGGACGATGATCCCGTCCTGACCCTGGTCAACCCCGCCAATCCTTATGTCTGCGTCGGCCGCCATCAATCGGTGGAACTCGAAGTCGACGAAGATTTCTGCCGGGCCAACGGCCTCGCCGTCATTCGGCGCGAAGTAGGTGGCGGCGCCGTTTACCTGGACCACAACCAGCTGTTCTTTCATTTCATCTACCCGCGGCGGCTCGTCCCCGCCCTGGTGGAGCGGATGTTTCCCATATTCATCGAACCGGTGGTCAACACTTATCGGCGTTTCGGTGTGGAGGCCGTGCTGCGCCCCATCAACGATATTCACGTCAAAGGGCGCAAGATCGGCGGCACCGGCGCGGCACACATCGACGATGCCAGCGTAGCGGTGGGAAGCTTCATGTTCGATTTCGACTTCGACATGATGGCACAGTGCCTGCGGGTACCTTCGGAGAAGTTCCGGGACAAACTGCGCCAGGGTCTCGGCGACTACATCACCACCATGCGCCGTGAACTCGGGCAACCACCCTCCCGCGAGGCGGTCATCGGCGCGTTCCTCGAACAGGTGGCGCGGGACCTGGCGGTGAACATCGTCGCATCCGAACCGACCGGCGCGGAACTCGAGCGCATTGCAGAACAGGAACGAGCCCTCACCGATCCCGAGTGGACCTACAGCGTCGGCCGCCGCCTGATCGAAAAGGGGATCAAGCTCGCCGCGGGCACGCATCTCACCCTGCATGACCACAAGGCGCCCGGTGGTCTGATCCGCGTTCAACTACTGAGCCGCGACGGCTATATCCGCGACCTGGATCTCACCGGTGATTTCACCTGCCTGCCGGACAGCGCCATTCCCGCGTTGGTGCGCGCCCTGCACGGCGTCCGCCTGGAGCGTGCTGCTTTGATGGAGGCCATCGAGGCGGTCTACGCCCGCACGCTCATGCAGACGCCGGGGGTGACGTCGGCGGATTTCGCCGAAGCCATCCTCGCGGCCGAGCACCGGGACTGATCAGCCGCCCGTACGCAACGCCTTGTAGGCGTTGATCAGGCCGTTGGTCGAACTGTCGTGGCCGGCGACGGATGCGTCGCCTTCCAGTTCCGGCAGGATGGCTTTCGCCAGCTGCTTGCCCAGCTCGACCCCCCACTGATCGAACGAGTTGATATGCCAGATGATGCCCTGCACGAAGATCTTGTGCTCGTACAGCGCAATCAGCATGCCCAGGGTATGCGGGGTGAGCTTGCGGTACAGCAGCGAGTTGGTCGGCCGATTGCCTTCGAAGACCATGTGCGGCAGTCGTACATCCATCTCCGCTTTTGGCAGGCCGAGTTTTTTCACTTCGTTGCGCGCCTGCTCCAGGCTGCGCCCCTGCATCAGGGCCTCGGGCTGCGCGAAAAAATTCGACAGCAGAATCCTGTGATGCTCGCCCACCGGATTGTGGGTCTCGGCTGCGGCCAGGAAATCCGCGGGGATGAGCTTGGTGCCCTGATGGATCAACTGGTAAAACGCATGCTGGCCGTTGGTGCCCGGCTGCCCCCAGATGACGGGACCCGTGGTGTAACCCACGCGGCGTCCGTCGCGATCGATGTACTTGCCGTTGCTCTCCATATCCCCCTGCTGGAAATACGTCGCGAAGTATTCCAGGTACTGGTCGTAGGGCAGGATGGCGTGCGTCTGGGCACCGAAAAAATTGTTGTACCAGATACCGAGCAGCCCCAGCACCACCGGCAGGTTTTCCCGCAATGGCGCGGATCGAAAATGCCCGTCCATGGCATAGGCGCCACCCAGCAGCTCCTCGAAACGATCCATGCCGAGAGACAGCACGATGGGCAGGCCGATCGCCGACCACAGCGAGTAGCGCCCGCCCACCCAGTCCCAGAACTCGAACATATGCTCGGTATCGATCCCGAATGACCGTACCGCTTCGGTATTCGTGGAAACCGCCACGAAATGCCGGCTGACCGCCGCGGCATCTTCGTGATAGTCGAGCAGCCACTCGCGCGCGGTGTGCGCGTTGGTCATCGTCTCCTGGGTGGTAAAGGTCTTGGATGCCACGATAAACAGCACGGTCTCCGGATCGACCCTTCTCAGCACCTCGCGGATCGCGGTGCCGTCGACGTTGGAGACGAAATGGGTCTCGATGCGCGGATGCGCATAGGGACGCAGCGCCTCGCACACCATGTGCGGCCCGAGGTCGGAGCCGCCGATGCCGATGTTCACCACGTCAGTGATCGGCTTGCCGCTGTGCCCGAGCCATTCGCCGCTGCGCACGCGGTCGCTGAAGCGGCGCATGCGGTCCAGCACGGCATGGATGCCGGGCATGACATCCTCGCCGTCCACGTACACCGGGCGGTCGGAACGGTTGCGCAGCGCGGTGTGCAGCACCGCACGCCCTTCGGTGTTGTTGATCTTCTCGCCGCTGAACATGCGTTCGCGCCATTGCTCGACTTGCATCTCCTGCGCCAGCCCGACGAGCAGCTCCATCGTCTCTTCGGTGATGCGGTTCTTGGAAAAATCGAGCAGCAGGTCTTCGAAGCGCAGCGAGAAGCGTTCGAACCGGTCGGGATCGCGCGCGAACAGATCCCGCATATGCACATCCTTCATGGAATCGAAATGGGCGCTGAGCGCCTGCCAGGCATGCGTCGTGGTCAGTGACATACGGCTCCCGTTTTATCTATCCAACCGCATATGAATATTGATACCGCCGACTAGGCAGAGTTCAGGTCGATATCGTTGCGCC
Organism: Gammaproteobacteria bacterium; assembly: GCA_037388465.1. Lineage (NCBI taxonomy): Bacteria > Pseudomonadati > Pseudomonadota > Gammaproteobacteria > Gammaproteobacteria bacterium. The sequence goes on along the minus strand of JARRKE010000003.1, from coordinate 19,153 downwards.
AGTGCTGGTCGTCGCGATCGAACAGGCGCGCCGACTCGTCCGGCCCCCAGCTGCCGGCGCGATAACTGTGAATGAAATCGCGCTCGCTGGCCCAGGCCTTGAGGACCGGCTCGACGGTACGCCAGGCCCACGCCACCTCGTCGTAGCGCAGGAACAGGGAATGGTCGCCGGCCATCACGTCCAGCAGCAGCGCATCGTAGGCGTCCAGGCCGGTCTTTTCGGTATCGAGATAACTGGCGTCGAGCTGGATGGTGCGGGTACGCATCTCCAGGCCCTCCTGTTTGATCTGCAGCTCCATGCGCAGACATTCCTCGGGCTGGATGCCGAGCAGCAGCCAGTTGGGGCGCAGGCGCTCGATGGCGGTTTCCCGGAACAGCTGCTGGGGCGGATGCTTGAAACGGATGCTGACCTGGGCCTGACTGCGCGCCATGCGCTTGCCGGTGCGCAGATAAAACGGCACGTTGCGCCAGCGCCAGTTGTCGATATACAGCTTGAGCGCAGCATAGGTTTCGGTGGTGCTGTCGGCCGCCACCCCCGGTTCCTGCAGATAACCGGGAATCAATCCGCCGTCCAGCTGGCCCTCGGTATATTGCGCACGAAACGCATGCGCGTGCACCGAGGTACTGGAAATCGGCCGGATCGAGCGCAGCACCTTCACCTTCTCGTCGCGCAGCGCCTCCGCATCCAGACTCGCCGGCGGCTCCATGGCCACCAGGGTCAGCATCTGCAGCAGATGGCTCTGGATCATGTCCCGCAGGGCGCCGGCACTCTCGAAGTAATCCGCCCGCCCCTCGATGCCCTTGGTTTCGGCATGCGAGATCTGCACGTGATCGATGTAATTGCGGTTCCACAGCGGTTCGAGCATGAGGTTGGCGAAGCGGAAAACCAGGATGTTCTGCACCGTGCCCTTGCCGAGGTAGTGATCGATGCGAAAGATCTGCTCCTCGCGGAAATGCCGGTGCAGACGCTGGTCCAGCACCTGGGCGCTTTCCAGGTCGTAACCGAAGGGTTTCTCCACCACCAGCCGCCGCCAGCCCCGGCGCTCCTCGTTGAGTCCGGCATCGGCCAGCTGCCGACTCACCACCCCGAACTCGGCCGGGCGCAGCGCCATGTAAAACACCACGTTCTGGGGAAACTCAGGACGTTCCGCCAGCACCTCGCGCAGCCGCACGAAATCCTGATCGCGGGCGACGTCTCCTTCCAGGAAATACAGGCGGTTCAGAAACGATGCCAGGACATCGGCATCGGGCTGCGACAGGACGGCCTCGAGATCGGCCCGGACCTGGGCGCGCCATTCGTCGTCGCTCCAGGGGCGGCGCCCGAAACCGAGTATCGCCATCTGTTCCGGCAGTCGCCCGGCTGCCTCGAGCCGGTACAGTGCGGGCAGCAGCTTGTTACAGGCCAGGTTCCCGGTGGCCCCAAAAATGACGAAGGTGCAGGGATCGATGGGGCTGCCGTTCATGCGCGGGTCTCGACGGCGTGTCCCCCGAAACCCTTGCGCATCATCGCCAGCAGGCGATAGGCATAACCGTATTCATCCTGGCTGGCGAAACGCATCGAAAGCGCCAGAGTCAGCACCGGCGCCGGCACACCCAGCTCGACGGATTCCAGCACCGTCCAGCGCCCCTCGCCGGAATCGGCGACATGCGGCGCGATCGATTCCAGCACCTGATCCCTGGCCAGAAAATCGGCGGTCAGGTCGAGCAGCCAGGAACGCACCACCGAACCGTGTCGCCACAGCTCGCTGATCTGCGCGAGATCGAGGTCGAATTCCCGCTTGGCATGCAGCAGATCGAGCCCTTCGGCGAGCGCCTGCATCATTCCGTACTCGATGCCGTTATGCACCATTTTGGTGAAATGTCCCGCCCCGACCGGTCCGACATGGGCCCACCCGCGGTCAATGTCGGGGGCCAGCACCTTAAACACCGGTTCCAGCAGACGCGCAGCGGCCTCGCTGCCGCCGGCCATCAGGCAGTAGCCTTCCGCCAGTCCCCAGATGCCGCCCGAGGTGCCTACGTCCATGAATTCGATGCCGCGTTCGGCCAGCCACTCGGCGCGGCGCATGCTGTCGCGGTAATTCGCGTTCCCGCCGTCCACCAGCAGATCGCCCGCCTCGAGATGGGCGGCCGCCTCCTGGATAGCCTGTTCGGTGATCTCGCCGCTCGGCAGCATCAGCCAGACGATGCGCGGCGCGGACAACATGCTGATGGCCTCGGGGATGTCGCGGGCGGGAATCACGCCGACCTCGGCGGCGAGTTCTTCGGTGACCGCGTGGGAACGGTTCACACCGACGACTTCGATCTCGCCGCGCCGGAGCCGGCGGGCCATGTTGCCGCCCATGCGGCCAAGACCTACCATTGCCAGCTTCATGGTCCCTCCTTTCGGCCTGGGAACGTAAGCATTACCCTAACATAAGCCGGGCGCCCTTCCGTGCCCGGAAACAGCGATATTTCTTCACTGATATGCCAAGCAATATCAGTGCCGCGGAAAAGCAAGAACAAACGACTTGATGAAGATTCTTTTTGCCAGCAGCGAAGTCTTTCCGCTGATCAAGACCGGAGGACTGGCCGATGTCAGCGCCAGCCTGCCCAGAGCACTCAAGACCCTGCGTCAGGACGTGCGCATCGTCATGCCCGCGTACCTGGAGGTACTGGAAGGCCTGAAGAATCCGACCGTGGTCGCCGAATTCACCGACGACGGCGAGTCCGCCAGGCTGCTGGAAAGCCGCCTCCCGGGCAGCCGGGCGCCGCTTTACCTGCTCGACTGCCCGCGCTATTTCGCCCGCGCCGGCGACCCCTACCGTTCGCCCGACGGGCGGGACTGGCAGGACAACCACCTGCGCTTTGGTTATTTCAACCGCATCATCGCGAGGCTTGCGCTCGATCAGGCCGGGCTGGAGTGGCGCCCCGACATCCTGCACTGCAACGACTGGCAAAGCGCGCTGGCGCCCGCCCTGCTGCACGCCTACCCGGAACGTCCGGGCGTGGTCTTCACGGCGCACAACCTCGCCTATCAGGGCCTGTTTCCGTGGGAGGCCTACAAGACGCTGGGGCTGCCCGACCATCTCATGACCACCCACGGGCTGGAGTTCTTCGGCAAGCTCTCCTTCATTAAGGGCGGGCTGGTGTACGCCGATCGCATCACCACGGTCAGCCCCACCTACGCGCAGGAGATCCGTACCCCGTCCTACGGTTACGGCCTGGAGGGTCTGCTGCTTTACCGGGGCGACGACCTGGTGGGCATCATGAACGGTATCGACCCGGCCATCTGGGACCCGGCTCACGACCGCCATCTCAAACGCACCTACGACGCCAGCGACCTGGCCGGCAAGGCCGCCAACAAACGCGCCCTGCAGGCCGAATGCGGGCTGCCCGAAGCGGAGCAGTCACCCCTGGTCGGCCATATCGGGCGGCTGGTCGAACAAAAAGGCATCGATCTGACCCTGGCCGCTCTGCCGCGGCTGCTGGAAAGCCAGCCGAAGCTGCAAACAATCGTGCTCGGTTCGGGCGAGAAGCGCTTCGAACAGGCATTGAAGGAACTGGCCAAGCGCTATCCGCGCCAGCTTGCGGTGCATATCGGCTACGATGAGGCCCTCGCGCACCGCATCGAGGCCGGCGCGGACATCTTCGTCATGCCCTCGCGCTTCGAGCCCTGCGGCCTCAACCAGCTCTACAGCCTGCGCTACGGGACGGTGCCGGTGGTGCGCCGCACCGGCGGGCTGGCCGACAGCGTGGTGGACGTCGCCGAGGGCAACATCGCCGACGGCACGGCCACCGGCTTCATATTCGACAAGGCCCTGCCTGATGCCCTGCGTGGCACCCTGGAACGGGCGCTTGCACTCTATCCGCACACCCAGCGCTGGCATGCGCTCATGCTGAACGGCATGCAGCGCGACTTCAGCTGGCAGAAGAGCGCCAAGCGCTATCTGGAACTCTATTCCCAGCTGCGCAAAACCCGCCCGACTTAACACCTCGGCCATTACCAGTATAATGTGCGCCCGCTGCGCCCGCCGGCCGGGTGCTGCCTGCCCCTGGACTTCGCCCCGAAAGGCCGCGGCCGACGGGGTGACCCGCGACCTTCATTCACTCAATCAAGCATTCAACAATATGCAGACACCGATATCTGCCCAGAACGACAAGGAACTGCGTGCCCGCGTCAAACTGCTCGGCACCCTCCTTGGCAACGTGCTGCGCGCGCAGGCAGGCCACAAGGTCTACGCCGCCGTGGAGAACCTGCGCAAAGGCTATCTGAAGCTGCGCAAAGAGGAGAGTGAAGCCCTGCGTGTGCGCCTCATGGCGTTTATCGAAAATCTGGACGAGGTCACCCTGGAGCAGGTCATCCGCGCCTTCAGCACCTATTTCTCCCTGGTGAACATCGCCGAGGAGGCCCATGCCCACCGCCAGCGGCGGCGGCAGATGCAGCGGGGCGGCCCGCTGTGGATGGGCTCTTTCGACGCCACCCTGCGCGAGTTCTACAACCGCGGCACCTCCCCCGAAAAGCTGCAGGAACTGGTCGACCAGCTGCGCTACATGCCCGTATTGACGGCCCATCCGACCGAGGCGCGCCGCCGCACCATCATGGAGGCGCAGCGCCGTATCTTCCTGTCCACCGACCGGCTGAACACGCCCGCATTGGGCCCCGAGGTGCGTCGCGAGATCATCGAGGCCCTGGAAGCGCAGATCCTGACCCTGTGGCGCACCAACGAGGTGCGCACCCACAAGCCCAAGGTGGAGGACGAGATCCGCTACGGGTTGTTCTACTTCAAGGAAAGCCTGTTCACCGCCGTCCCCACCGTCTACCGCTTTTTCGACAAGGCGGTGCGCCGCACCTACGGCATGGACAACCATGGCCTGCCCCTGATCCACGCCCCGAGCTTCCTGCGCTTCGGCTCCTGGATCGGCGGCGACCGGGACGGCAACCCGTTCGTCACCCCGGAGGTGACCGAGCTGGCCATCCGCCTGCAGATGCAGGAGGTGCTGACCGAATACCTGCGCCGCATCAACGACCTGCGCCATGTGCTGACCCACTCGCTGCTGCTGTGCGAGCCGTCGGAAGCCTTCATGCACAGCCTGAAGGAGGACGAACCGATCACCGGCGCCGTCTTCAACGGTGCCACCACGCGCTTCCAGGGCGAACCCTACCGCCGCAAGCTGTACATCATGCGGCACCGCATCATGGAAACGCTCAACACCGTGCGCCGGCGCCTGCACGGCGAACGCGCCGTTCTGCCTGCCGCGGCGTACACCACGCCCGGCGATTTTCTGCGCGACCTGTATGTGATCCGCGACTCGCTGATCAGCCATGGCGACACCGCCATTGCCAACAGCGAGCTGCAGGACCTGATCCGCCTGGTGGAAAGCTTCGGCTTCCACATGCTGAACCTGGACGTGCGCCAGGAATCGACGGTGCACACGCGCGCGGTGACGGAGGTCATCGACCGGCTGGAGCCCGAAACCGACTATACCCGCCTCTCCGAGGCCGAACGCCTGCGCCTGCTGTCCGCCCTCGTCGAGCGCCCCGAACTGCCGATGCTGGACGAGGAGGCGCTGAGCGAAGAAACCCGCCAGACCCTGGAAGTCGTCAAGGTCATGCGCCGCCTGCGTGAAGAAGCCGGCGAGGCGACATTCGGCAGCTACGTGATCTCCATGACCCATACCGCCAGCCATGTGCTGGAGGTCATGCTGCTGGCCCGACTGGGCGGCCTGGTGGGCTATGACGCGCAGGGCGAGCAGTTCTGCAACATCATCATCTCGCCCCTGTTCGAGACCATCGACGACCTGCAGCATGTCGAGACGGTGCTCACCGACCTGCTGGACAACGATGTCTATGCCCGGCTGCTCAAACGGTCCGGCAACCTGCAGGAAGTCATGCTGGGTTATTCGGATTCGTGCAAGGACGGCGGCATCATCTCGTCCTCCTGGAACCTGTACGACGCCCAGAAAAAGATCATCCGCATCACGGAGGCGCACGGCGTGCGCTGCCGCCTGTTCCACGGCCGCGGCGGCACCATCGGCCGCGGCGGCGGCCCGACCCACGAATCGATCCTGGCGCAGCCGCCGGGCACCGCGCACGGCGAAATCAAGTTCACCGAGCAGGGCGAGGTGCTGTCCTACAAGTACAGCAACGCCGAAACCGCGGCCTACGAACTGACCATGGGCATCACCGGTCTGTTCAAGGCCAGCCGCAGCGTCATCGAGCCGATCGCCGAGGACCGCACCGAATACCTGGCGGTGATGGACGAGCTCTCCCAGGCCGGCGAAGCGCAATACCGCGAACTGACCGATCGCACCGAAGGATTCCTCGACTATTTCTACGAGATCACACCGGTGCAGGAAATCGGCCAGATGAACATCGGTTCACGTCCCTCGCACCGCAAGAAGGCCGACCGCTCCAAAAGCTCGATCCGGGCCATCCCCTGGGTCTTCGGCTGGGCCCAGTCGCGCCACACCCTTCCAGCGTGGTATGGCATCGGCACCGCGCTCGCCTCCTACACCAGCCGCGGCCCGGAGGCGCTGGCACAGCTGCGCAGGATGTACGACGAATGGCCCTTCCTCCACTCGCTGCTCAGCAACGTACAGATGTCGCTGACCAAGGCGGACATGAGCACGGCCGAGGAATATGCCCAGCTCAGCCAGCAGCCCGAGCAGGCGCGCCGCATCTTTACCATGATCCGCGAGGAACACGCGCGCACGGTGGAACAGGTCCTGCAAATCTCCCAGACCCAGACCCTGCTCGAGGAAAACGAGCCGCTGTCGCTGTCGCTCTCGCGCCGCGACCCCTACCTGGACCCCCTCAACCACATCCAGATCATGCTGCTGCGCCGACACCGTGAACATCCCGCCCCGGAAGGCGAGCTCTCGCCCTGGTTGAGCCCGCTGCTGCGCTCCATCAACGCCATCGCCGCGGGCATGCGCAACACCGGCTGAACGCCGCGCATAAAAAAGCCGCCCCGTAAGGGGCGGCGGCAAGGAGGCAATACCCATGAATTACTGTTCATGCGAAGCGCAATGCCCGCATGTCATGCGGTCAAAGAATTAGTCTCCGCTTCCTGCTGAAAGTTCCGCCTTAATAGGAACGAAATTTGCTTTGGATATGCTGGGTAGCCTAAACACCCGCAACTCCAGCCATCAGTCCAGGAGGCCGCCATGCGCTTGCAGGACATTCAGATCATCGTAACGGAAATGGGACTCAAGCCCGGTCGCAGCCGCAAGGCGGACCTGATCCGGCTTATCCAACGCAACGAAGGGAATTTCGACTGTTATGGCAGCGCCCAGCAGGGCGAATGCACTCAGGGCGAGTGCCTGTGGCGGCAGGACTGTCTGAGTCCGGTGCGCCGCTGACCACGGCCTGACGCCGGGGTGCGGGTGAACCGGCGTGGTGCAAAACCCGCGGGACAGGCAGGCTGACCGCCCTTAGAACGCCCTCACCGGGGCGGCGGCAGCGTCACCTGCAGGTTGTCGATCAGCCGCGCCCGCCCCAGCCAGGCGGCGGCCAGCACCACCAGTTCCCGGTCGGCTTCGCCGGCCGGCCGGAGATCCGCGGCCCGGCGGATAGTAACGTAGTCACTGCGAAAACCCGCCTGAGCCAGACGCTGCGCGGCCTGATCGCAAAGCCGCGCCAGATCGGTCTCGCCCGATTCCAGCGCCGCTTTCACCCAGACCAGGCTGCGATACAGTCCGGGGGCCTCGACCCGCTCCGCCTCGCTCAGATAGCCGTTGCGCGAGCTCATGGCCAGACCATCCGGCTCACGCACGGTATCGACACCGATGACCTCCACATCCATGTCCAGATCCTGAACCATGCGGCGGATGAGCTGCAGTTGCTGGAAATCCTTGCTGCCGAATACCGCCAGGTCGGGCAACACCAGGTTGAACAGCTTGGTCACGATGGTGGCCACGCCCGTGAAATGTCCCGGCCGTGAGGCCCCTTCCAGTATCTCGCCCAATACCGGCACCTCGACCCGGGTGCTGGCGGCCTCACCGTGCGGATAAAGCTTTTCGGGGGTGGGCATGAAGACCACGTCCACCCCAAGCTCCTCCAGCAGCCTGCAGTCCGCTTCCGGTGTGCGCGGATAGGCGGCGAGATCCTCGGCGCGATCGAATTGCAGCGGATTGACGAAGATGCTGACCACCACTCGGCTGGCCAGCTCGCGCGCGCGGCGCACCAGCGCCAGATGGCCGGCATGCAGGTTGCCCATGGTCGGCACCAGGGCGATACGGCCCTCCTCGCGGCGCAGGCCGGCGAGCACGGCACGCAGCTGTCCAGGCTCGTGAACGATGTGCATAGGGGATGTCGGCTCAGGAGAAGCTGTGCGCGGCATCCGGGAAGGTCCCGGATTTGACGCCCTGCACGTAGGCTTCGATGGCTTCCTGGATGCTGGCCCGACCGGGCGCCATGAAATTCTCACTGAAACGGGGCGCGTTGGGGGTGAGCCCGAGCACGTCCTGCAGCACCAGCACCTGTCCGTCAGTATCGGCACCGGCGCCGATGCCGATGACCGGAATGTCCAGGTTGCGGGTGATCTCGGCGGCCAGCGCCACGGGCACGCACTCCAGCACCATCATGTCCGCACCGGCCGCCTGCAAGGCCAGGGCATCGTGCAGAATGGCCTCGGCAGCATGCGCCTCGCGGCCCTGCACGCGATAGCCGCCCAGCTTATGTACGGACTGCGGGGTCAGGCCGAGATGCGCGCAGACGGGGATACCGTGCAGGGCCAGGGCGCGGACGGTTTCCGCCTCGGTGGCACCGCCCTCCAGCTTGATCATCTGCGCCCCGCCCTCGCGCATCAGGCGCGCCGCATTGTCCAGCGCCTGAGGGGTATGGGCGTAGCTCATGAAAGGCATGTCGGCGATCACCAGGGCGCGCTGACTGCCGCGCATCACGGCCTGGGTGTGGTAGACGACATGATCGACCGTCACCGGCAGGGTGGTATCGTGTCCCTGGATCACCATGCCCAGCGTATCCCCGACCAGCACGACCTCGACGCCGGCGGCCTCCGCCACCCGGGCCATGGGGGCGTCATAGGCGGTCAGCACGGCGATCTTCTCACCTTCGGACTTCATGCGCCGCAGGGTGGTCAGCGTAATGCGCTTGGTTTTGGGTTGGTCGGACATAGGGCTCGTCTCACATGGCAAACGGCAGCGGATTGAAATAGCGCCGCCCGGTCGCGGGCGCCTTCACCTGCTGCAGCAATTGCTGGAAATCCTGTTCGTTGTTGACCAGATCGATCTCGCTGGCGTTGACGATCAATACCGGCGCGTCGTCGTAGCGGTGGAAAAATTCGGTATAGGCCTCGCACAGCCGGGTCAGATAGGCCGGCTCGATACTCCGCTCGAAGTGCCGACCCCGCCGGGCGATGCGGGCCAGCAGCACATCGACGGGCGCCTGCAGATAAATCACCAGATCGGGCACCGGCGCGTCGGTGGTCAGGCTGGCGTAGACCTGTTCGTACAGGCCGAACTCGTCGTCGTCCAGGGTCAACTTGGCGAACAGGCGGTCCTTCTCGATCAGGTAGTCGGCCATCCACACCGGATTGAAGATATCCCCCTGACGCAGGGACTGCAGCTGGCGCACGCGCTGCATCAGGAAATACAGCTGGGTGGCCAGGGCCGCCTGTTTCGGGCTCTGGTAAAAGCGTTCCAGAAAGGGGTTTTCCTCCGCCCCTTCCAGCATGAGCTCGCTGCCGAACTCCTCGGCCAGACGACGCGCCAAGGTGGTCTTGCCCACACCGATCGGACCTTCCACAACGATATAGGAGGGTGTCATCTGACTCATAGGGATGCACTAATGCGGATCAGCCCGTCGGCGGGACACGCCGCCGCCAGGTCCCTCAGACGGCCCAGGCCGGGAATCTCCAGCCCGGGATCGATTTCGAGCAAAGGATACAGGACGAAGGCGCGTTCGTGCAGACCGGGATGCGGTAACCGCAGCCGTTCGTGATCCAGCACCTGGTCCCCGTAGAGCAGCAGGTCCAGGTCCAGGGTGCGTGGGCCCCAGTGTAAGGCGCGGATGCGCCCGTGCGCCTGCTCGATCGCCAGCAGGGCATCGAGCAGTGCGAGCGGCGTCAGCGCCGTCTCCAGGCGGGCCACGGCGTTGACGTAGTCGGGTTGGTCCTGCGGCCCCATGGGCGGATTGCGGTACAGGCCGGAGGCCTTCACCCGCCGGGTCTCGGGCAGCTCGTCCAGTTCCTCCAGGGCCCTGAGTATCTGTGCCTGCGGATCGTCCAGGTTGCTGCCAAGTCCGACCCAGGCCGCCACGTACTCAGACGCCATGGGAGGCCGGACGCCGTTTGCGGGGACGGCGGCGCCGTTTGGGGCGCGGGCCACCGCCCTTGCCTTCCGTCATGTCCAGCTGGCGGGCCTCGTCGGCTTCCTGAATATCGGTCCACCAGTCGCAGGCCTCGCTGCTGGTCTCGCCGGCCTTGGCGCGCAGGCAAAAGAAATCGTAGGCCGCGCGGAAGCGCGGATGCGTCAGCAGGCGCAAGGCGCGGCGCGTGCCGAAACGTTCCAGCTTGGCCTGCATTTCCCAGATCTCGCGCACCGGGAAGGCAAAACGCTTGGGGATCGTGATGTGGCGCGCCTGGGCCGCCAACACCTGTCCGCCCGCAGCCTGCAGGGCCTGCAGGCTCGCCATGCCGCCCTCTTCCAGCAGCAGGGCCTCGCGGCGCACCGGCTCCCAGAGCATGACGGCATACAAAAAGGCGGGCGTGACGGGCAGGTCCTGATTGATGCGCGAATCGGTGTTGTTCAGCGCCTGGCTGACAAAGGTCAGCGGGAAGCCGCCTTCCTGGCGCGTCAACGCCTCCTCGGTCAGCGGGAACAGATGCTCGAACAGCCCGTAATGGCGCAGCATCTCGAAGGTGTTGAGCGCGCAGCCGCCGTGAAACAGCTTGAGCACCTCGTCGAACAGGCGGGCGGGCGCCACGGTCTCGAGCAGCTCGGCATGCCCGGTGATATGCCGCTCGCAGGCCGCCTCGATGCGGAACCCCAGCTTGGCCGCGAACCGCACCGCGCGCAGCATGCGTACCGGGTCCTCACGGAAACGTACCTCGGGGTCGCCGATGGGGCGCAGCAGACCGGCGCGCAGGTCTTCCACGCCCTCGGTGTAGTCCACCACCGAGAAGTCCGCGATGTTGTAGTACAGGGCATTGGCGGTGAAATCGCGGCGCCAGGCATCCTGTTCCAGGGTGCCGTAGACGTTGTCCCGCACGATGCGCCCGTCGACCACCTCCCCTTCACCGCCCTCGGCCTCGTCGTGCGGCGCGCGGAAGGTGGCGACCTCGATGATTTCGCGCCCGAAATGGACGTGCGCCAACCGGAAACGCCGGCCGATCAGCCGGCAGTTGCGAAACAGCTGGCGGACCTCCTCGGGACGGGCATCGGTGGCGATGTCGAAATCCTTGGGTTCCCGGCCGAGCAGCAGGTCGCGCACGCCGCCACCCACCAGATAGCCTTCGTAGCCCGCATCTTTCAGGCGATACAGGACCTTGAGGGCATTCTGGGATATCTGACTGCGGGATATCCCGTGCTCGGCACGGGAGAGGATGCGCGGGCCCGACGGGGAACGACTGGCTGTCACCGATGTCCTTGATTAAGCTGACAAAAGAAAGGCCAATCATAACAGACTGGCTGCGTCGCCGCTGCAGTTCCCTGTACCGTCTGAGGGCATTTCCGTGCAGCCGCGTGGCACACTATCATGAACCATCCATTTTGCCGGGAACACGCCATGAATCTGGAACTCATCAGCTTCAAACTCTGCCCCTTCGTACAGCGCAGCGTCATCACCCTGAACTACAAGTCGCTGCCGTACGACATCACCTACATCGACCTGGAGAACCCGCCGGAGTGGTTCCTCAAGATCTCCCCCTTCGGCAAGGTCCCGGCCCTGCGCGTGGACAACGACGCCGTGCTGTTCGAGTCCGCCATCATCAACGAGTACATCGACGATGTGACCCCGGGCCGGCTGCGCCCCGAAGAGCCGATGGCGCTGGCCCGCGGCCGGGCCTGGATCGAATTCGGCCAGCAGTGCCTGTTCGACCAGTACCAGCTCAGCACGGCCAAGGACGAAAAGGTCTTCGAGGAAACGCTGGCCAAGGCGGAGGCCAACCTGCACAAGGTCGAGGAGATCCTGGGCGAAGGCCCGTATTTCAACGGCGCGGACTTTTCGCTGGTGGACGCCGCCTATGCCCCCCTGTTCATGCGCTATCGTCTGCTCGAGGAGCGCCATCCGCTGTTCGACCACGCGGCGACGCCGAAGCTGTGGGCCTGGGGCGACCGCCTGCTGGAACTGGATGCGGTAAAGGAATCGGTGGTGCCTGACTTCGACGATCTGTTCTTCGCCTATCTGCACAAACACGGTCATTACGCCGCCACCGCCTTCGCGGCCTGACGGCGACACGTTGGGTGCTTCGCGCTAGACGTCCTGCAGGATCCGGTCGGCGAGCGCCAGGCCGCTGAGAAAGGCCGCCTCGACACGCGGCCCCAGGCACCAGTCGCCGCAGGCGGCCACGCCGTTCTGCGCGTCGAACAAGAACGGCTGCTCCAGGCCGGCGATCGGCTGGGCCTCGCGCCAGAGTTCGGCGCGGCGCACCTGGGGCCGCACGCCGGGCAATCCGCCGGCAGCCTCTTCGAATGCATGCCACAAGGCGCCGGCCACATCGTCCGGCGTATCGTCCAGATGCGCTTCGGACCACTCCGGCGTCGCCTGCAGCACCCAGGCCTCGCGCGGGGCGCGCCCCGGCTTGCTGTTGTTGCGGGCCGCCCAGCGCAGCGGGGAGTTGCCGATAAAGGCGGCATCGAACATCAGCGGCAGGCCGTCATCGCTGCCCACCAGCAGGGTCCAGCACGCACTCATGGCCTGCCCCGTCAGCATGAGCCCCAGATCGGGCGCCGCCTCGCCCAGCAGGCGCATGGCCTCGGCCGGCGGTACGGCGGTGACGACCAGATCGAAACAGCCGAGATCGGTGCCGAAGCGGTCGTACAGGCGCCATCCCGATGCCTGTTTTTCCAGACGCTCCACCGGTGTGCCGTACTCGACCCGGGTGCAAAGCTCGGCGAGATGCTGGGAAAGCCCGCCCATATGCGGCACGGCCACGTAACGCGCTTCGGGCGGCCGGGCCAGGAAGTTGCCGCGCTCGAGTTCCACGACCCATGCTGACCAAGGCTGCACGACACCCTCGTCGAGCCAGCCGTCCACCGCCATGGCGAAGCGCTCGTCCTGAGCCGTGAAATACTGCGTGCCGGCGTCGAACTCGAACCCGCGTTCGCGAATCACGCCCATGCGTCCGCCGGGGTGCAGCGCCTGCTCGAACACATGCACGTCGGGCACGCTCAAGGTCAGCGATGTAGCGCAGGTCAGTCCGGCCATGCCGGCGCCGATGATGGCGATCTTCTCGGGGCTGCTGCCGGCCATGACGCGTTATTCCACCCACTCCACGATGTGTTCCTCGATGTCGTCCACGTCGAGTTCGGAGCAGGCGCGGCCGCAGATGCCGTGGCCCTGCTCGTGGGTGCTGAGCGGGTTACCCGTGCGCAGCGGATGCCAGTCGGGCAGATCTCTGCCTTCCCACAACAGGCGATAGGCGCAGGTGACAGGCAGCCATTCGAAGACCTCGGGCTGGGACGGGCTCACCTGCATGCAATCGGGCACGCGGTTGAAACGCCGGCTGTAATCGGTACAGCGACAGCTATGCAAGTCCAGCAGACGGCAGGCGACATCGGTGTAGTAAATGCGGTCGTCGGCTTCGTCCTGCAGCTTGTGCAGGCAGCACTTGCCGCAGCCGTCGCACAACGACTCCCATTCCGCCTCGGTGAATTCGGTCAGCGGCCTGTCCTGCCAGAAGGGCTTCATGCGGGGGGTTTGGCCTTCAACGCCTGGATGCGCTGCTTCAATGCATCGAAATCCGCCGGGCGAACGTAATGCAGTTCGCTCTTGCCCTGGGTATCGAGCATCAAAGCCAGGCCGCGTTTGGGATACAGCCACCACTGCTGGTGATCGTTGAACGGGATCTTTTCCTCGGGCACACCGAAACGTTCCGACACGATATCCGGCGTGTACTGCGCCGAGGGGACATAACTCAGTTCTGATACCGGCAGCGCATATACCGATTTCAAATCGGATTCCGCGAGCGTGAACTGATAGGAACCACTGGGCATTGGTTCCTTCTTGGCGGCGCCGCGCATCATTTCATCGAGCTGCACGGGCGAAGCCGCAAGCACCGCGATCAGGCGCGCTTCAAAAATGCCCAGACGCTGTTTGCCGAAATAGGCCTCCAGGGTTGTGTGTCCATCGGGGGAACGGAACAGACCGACGTCGGGCACGCTTTTCAGATCACGCGCCATGTCGTCCAGGGTGGTGACGCCGAGATGGATGCCGAAAACCTGCGAGGTGCCGTCAGGAAAGACGCTGATCTGCCAGGGAAGATTCGTAATGGTGCGTGGCTGCGGCTTTTCCAGCACGATGTATCCGACCAGCGCGGCGACCGGCACCAGCAGCAACACCAAAATCAATAACCATTTTTTCATCGCGGACTGCATCAGCGCATCAAACCCGCCGCGATAATAACATCCGAGGCTTTGGCACGGGGTAAGCGGCCGTTATAATCCGCCCCGGTCATCACAGGACGGGATTATGTCGCTCTCCGAATTGTTTTCCGCCGGCCGCATCGACCGCGAACTGATCGGTGCCACACTGGTCATCGCCGATGCGCAGACGGCCGCCAATGCCGAACCGTTCCTGGCCCTGCTGGAAACGGCATACGGCCGGCTGGCGCTCGGCGTCGTCGGAGAGGACGCCTACCAGGGTCCGCGCGCATATCTCGAACTGCCCACGCGTTACGGCGCCGACATCAAACGCGTACGCAAGCTCAAACCCGCGCGCGTGATCGTCATCGGCGCCGCCGCGCAATGCCACGAACTGGTGCGCGACATTCCGGCCGACAAGGTCTGGCTGAATGCGCGCGACGACGCCGTCGCCCAGGCCGGCTGCAAACTGATCACGGTCGCCGACGAGGCCGCCCACCGTCTGCTGCCGGACGCCGCTCTCACCGGCGACCCCTTGTGCCTGCTCGATGCCCTGCCTGAGTACGCGCCCGATACATCACTGTGCGAACGCTTTCAGGAATATCGGGAACGGAACTATCCCGTGTTTTATGCCGCGGCCACCGGCGAAGGCGAGGAACGCGTCGCCTATGCCGTTCTGTTCGAACTGCTGCGCCAGCAGACCTGCATCATGATCGTGGCGCCGAAGGACCCCGAACGCTACGAGCCCGTGTATCGGGACGCGATCAAGTACAGCATGCCGACCATCCGGCACACCCGCCTGTATACCTCCTTCGTGCCGCGCAAAAACCGCGTGTATTTCGTCGAAGACCCGACCCCGCTCGACAGCCTGTACGCCTGCGCGGACTTCGTGATCCCGGGCGGTACGCTGGCGGACGAGGCGACACATGCGCCGGATCTGGTCACCCCCATCCTGGCGGGCAGCCCCGTTATCGTGGGCAGGCGGCGCGACGACGCCCTGCTCGCTGCCGCCGTGGCGGCCGGCGTAGTGCTGACCGGCGAAGACGTGGACGCCATCGCGGAACAGGCCGCAAGACTGGGCGTGGATGCGGCGCTGCGCGAAACCCAGGCCAAACAGGCCCGTCAGTGGCTGGACAGCCAGGCAGGTGCCGGCCAGCGGGTGGTCGATCTGCTGAAGGCGCTGTAACCCCCCTTTTGGAACACCCTACGCCGTGGGAATGCCAGAGATCTAAGCATCGGTCCCAGGCCGGTGTTTCCCACGTGACCGCCTATACATCGCCTCGAACCGGCGTGTTCATTTTTTGTTCAAACTACCGTCATCCCACCGGCAAGAAAGCTTAATTTCCCGGTAAGCAACACGACACATCCCTTCCCGAACATATCTCCGTCAGCACACATGGTGTGTGTCTGCACGTCAACCTTACCTAGGGGGGAAGGAAAGCATGAAATTCAAATCAGTGTTTGCCGGGCTGGCGCTGGCCGTTGCGTTCTCCGCACCGGCCGCCGCCGATGGTTATTATCATCATCATGGCAAGCGGGACTTCGGCCAGTTACGCGACCACCTGCTGCATGCGCAGTCCCGTCAGTTGTTCGGCATTGCCGGTCCGCTCGCCGCATCTTCAACGCAGAGCGTGGATGCCGCCGCCGCGGAGGCCAATCCGCTCACCCTGGCCACGCTGGCACGCAGTCTGCACGCGCGCGTGGTCTCCGCCCGCGCGGATCTGGGCCCCAACATCGACATGATGACCCTGTGGCCGAACGCCAAGCACCCGACCCACCTGATCGTGTGCAACGAGCAGGGGCCGAGCGCGCCGGGCATTCAGCGGGTGCGCCTGTCGGACGGCCAGGTGGAAACCATCCTGAGCGGCACCCGGTCGTGCGATCCGGCGCACACCACGCCGTGGGGTACGGTGGTCATCGGCGAGGAAGCCGGCAATACCGGAACCATCCTGGAGATCATCGATCCGCTGCACACGACCAACGTGTCCTACGACCGCGATACCGGCACCCTGTCGGGCGCTGACGCGGGCAATGTCGCGGTCCGTCCCGCACTGGGGCATCTGTCCTTCGAGGGTGTGGGCATCTACCCCAACGGGGTCATGTACTACGGAGACGAAAACCGTCCGCATACGGGTACGCCGGGGGGCGCCTACTTCAAGTTCGTGCCCACCACGCCGTGGAACGGGACGGCACCGATCGGCAGCCTCGACGAATCGCCGCTGGTCTCGGGCAGCGTGTACGGCCTGCGCCTGGGCAAGCGCAGCGGCAACACCGACTATGGCCAGGGCACCAACACCGGCCTGGGCAGCTGGGTCATGATCAACAACGCCTATGACGCCGACTTGCGTGCCGCCGCGGCCGACCTGAGCCTGACCGGCTACTATCGCCCCGAAGACCTGGCGATCGACACCAGGGCACTGGACCACGGGCAGGTGCGTTTTTGCGCCAACAACACCGGCAACGAAGGCAGTGACCGCAACTGGGGCGAGACCGTCTGCGTGACCGACGGCACGCTGGAAGAGGCCACCGCCAATCTTGCCACGCCGGAGGTGCAGTTGTTCGCCGTAGGCACCAGCCAGTTCGCGATGATGGACAACATCGCCTATCAGCCCGGCCGCGCCAACTGGGTCATCCACGAGGACGGCGACGCCCCCGGGTTTGCGGTCGATCCGCACAACAACGACCTGTGGGCCTGCCTGGAGGACGGCAAGGACGTGGACACGCTGTCGGACGGCTGCGTCCGCATCGCCACCCTGAACGACCTGCACGCCGAATGGACCGGCGGGCTGTTCGACGCCACGGGCAAGCGCTTCTTCGTGAGCGTGCAGCACAACGTCACCGGCCACGGTGTCATCCTGGAGATCCTGGGCTGGCGCTAAGCCAGGCGGCACCGAGTGCCGCGACCAGCGCAGAAGGACCAGCGGAACGGGGGCGTACGCGCCCCCGTTTTTTTATTTTCATCCACTCCGGAAGCCATCGTTCGATCCTCATCAGGAGGATCTGAATTCATACCCCAATACAGCAAGATCCGGATTGAGAGACCGTCGGTGGGACTCAATACTCTGGTTGCTTCACAAAAAATATCGAGATCGGATCATGCACAAAACCATCAAGCCGTCGATTTTGTATTTCGGCACGCCCGTGGCCCTGATAAGCACCCTGAACGAGGATGGGACATACAACCTTTCTCCAATGTCGTCCGTATTCTGGCTTGGCTGGCGCTGCGTGCTGGGCTTGTCCATGCGCTCCAAAACCACTCAGAACATGATCCGAACGGGCGAATGCGTGCTCAACCTGCCATCGGTACACGAAGTTGCCGCTGTGGACCGGCTTGCATTGACGACAGGTAGCAACCCGGTACCAGAGGCCAAGCTGCGCAGAGGGTACCGCTTCGAAGCCGATAAGTTTGCGATTTCCGGACTGACATGGGAATCGTCCGATACGGTAGCTGCGCCACGGGTAAGCGAATGCCCTGTGCAGATGGAAGGCACTGTTGAAAAGGTGCATGGCATCGCCGACGACGATCCTTTGCAACGCGGTATCCTTGCCTGTATCGAGGTTCGGGTGCGACGCGTCCACGTAGAGGAATCGATACTGGCGCACGACAAACCCGACCATGTAGACCCGGACAGGTGGCGCCCGCTCATCATGAGCTTTCAGCAATTCTACGGACTTGGGCCTAGACTGTTCGAATCCACGCTGGCGCAGGTTCCGGAAAACATGTATCGCACTCCGGACGCTAAACAGGCCGGCACCGCGACAGAATAATATATGCCGCACCGCGCCAGGATATACCGAAATGTCGGACTACGAACGTATCGCTGAGGCAATCGGTTTCATTTCGAGCCGGGTGAACGAACAACCGTCTCTGGAAGAAATCGCCGCGCACGTGCATTTGAGCCCTTTTCATTTCCAGCGCCTGTTCAGCCGCTGGGCCGGCATCACCCCCAAGCGATTCCTGCAGGTCCTGACGCTGGAGCGCGCCAAGCGATTACTGAACGAACCCCAATCCCTGCTGGAGGTATCCGGCTCGCTGGGACTGAGCAGCGGCTCGCGCCTGCACGATCATTTCGTCCATCTGGAGGCGGTTACGCCCGGCGAGTACAAAACCGGCGGCGCCGGCCTGAGCATCGACTACGCCGTACACGACAGTCCTTTTGGAAACGCCTTTATCGCGACCACGCCGAGAGGCGTCTGCAATCTTGCCTTCCTGGAGCGCGATGAGGTCCATGAGCATCTGGCCGATTTACGCAAGCAATGGCCTCAAGCCGAGATAAACGAAAATCGGGAGCGCACACTGCCGGTTATGGATGCCCTGTTCGGCAACGGGACGACACCGGAACGTCCGTTGTCGTTGTTCGTGGCCGGGACGAACTTTCAGACCCGTGTATGGAAGGCATTGCTGAATATTCCTCCCGGCAAGGTGGCGAGTTACAACCAGATCGCGAATGCCATTGGCCATCCCAACGCGGCAAGGGCCGTGGGGAATGCCGTAGGCGCCAACCCGATCGCCCTTCTCATCCCGTGTCATCGCGTGCTCAGACAAAACGGCGACCTGGGCGGCTATCACTGGGGCGAGGCGCGCAAACATGCCATACTGGCCTGGGAAGCCGCCAGACATGAACAGTGACCTC